>NZ_JBMDJS010000009.1:0-208111 GCF_057809315.1 Herbaspirillum sp. FG34
CTTCATCCCAAACGGGACTCGCTCGCACTCACGCCTATTGATGAAATGGGTTCTATAAATCATTCGCCTCCTTCCTGGGCCCAGATCAGTGCGCTCCCCGCGGCGCGCTGGCCAGCATTAAATTTCTCTTAATGCTCGTGCGCTTGTCATTCACTTGAAATAAATGCCCGTTACCCTCGCCGGATCATAAAGGGACAAGCGAAGGCGTCACTCAAGGCGCCACAATCAAGCGAGTGGGGATTGCGTAAGCCGTTATCGTTCGAGCCGCAAGGGCTGCTGACCAGACTGCTCGCGGGCAGGGGCGTGTCGGCGGGAATGGTGCTGCTCGCTGCCGGGGCGCTGTCGCTGCTGTGGTACTTCACCCTCATCCGCATCGAGAACGAAAAGCAGCTGGCCATCGCCGCGTCCATCGCCGACAGCCGCAACGTGGCTGCCATCGTCTCGGCCAATCTGGATGAGGTACTGGGCAAGACCCTGCTGTATTCGCGCATCGGGCAGTCCATGCTCAATGGCGAGCAATCCTCGTCGGCCTATTTCAATCCCCTCTTCAATGGCGATTCTGCCTATCTGCGCGTGGCCATGTTCGATGCGCGCGGACGGCTGGTCTATTCCTCGGCACGACAGAAGAGCGAGCCAGAACTGAGTCGTCTCATCAATGCCGGATTCATGAGCACGCTCACCAGCACCGGCGAACACGGTCAGATGATCATCACGCCGCCCCTGAACCGCGATGGCTACAGCTGGCGCGTGCCGCTGCTCATCCCCTTGCAGGACGGCAAGGGCAGGCTACAGGGCTTCTTCGCGGCCATTCTCGATCTCGGTTATTTCCTCAAGACCTACGAAGAAGTCAGCGTGGACGGCTCCAGCCGCATCGAGATCATCAACACCGCCGGGCTGCAGCTGGCCGAGCTGGCCGGAGGCATCCTCTCGGGCGGCTCCGATTACGCCGGCCAGGAATACGCCACCTTCCTGCTGACCGGCAAGGGTGACGGACTCATCCATGCACTACGTCCGGGCGATGTCGCCCAGCATGTCGGCGTGCAGCGGCGGCTGGCGCATTATCCGCTGGCGGTGGTGGTCAGCCGCGACCAGCAGGTGCTGCTGGGCAAGCTGTGGCCGGCGCACCGGCAGTATGTCTTGCAGGCCATCCTGATTTCCATGCTGGTGCTGGTCCTCTCGGGCGGTCTGATCGGCATGGCCCACCGGCGCCGCTTCCTCTATGAGCAACTGCGCTATTCCGAACGGGAGAAGAGCGGCCTGATCCAGCAGCTTGAAGAGGAAAAGAGTCGCGCCTACCAGTTGGCCTCGCATGACTACCTGACCGGCATTCCCAATCGCATGCTGTTCTACGAACTGGCCACCACCGAACTTTCGCGGGCGCGTCGCAGCCGCAATCTGTATGCGCTGTTCTTTCTCGACCTGGACAAGTTCAAGCTCATCAACGATACCCTCGGTCATGCCGTGGGCGATGCGCTGCTGCAGGAAGTGGCGCGTCGGCTGCGCGCAGCCGTGCGCGAATACGACCTGGTGGCGCGCCTGGGCGGGGATGAATTCGTGGTGCTGGTCTCGGAAATCCGCAGCGAGGAAGTCGTCGCCGAGATCGCCGACAAGCTGGTTGAAACCCTGCGCGCTCCCTATCCCGATCTGCTGGGCTGCGATGTGGAAACCACGCCCAGCATCGGCATCGCCCTCTACCCTCGCGATGGCCAGAACATCGCCACCCTGATGACCAACGCCGATTCGGCCATGTACAGCGCCAAGAACGCCGGCAGCGGCCTGTACCGCTTCTACGATGCCTCGCTCAATGCGATTGCGGTGCGCGGGCTGGAGTTGCTGGGGCGCTTTCGCCAGGCGCTCAAGGAAAACGAATTCTGCCTGCACTATCAACCCAAGGTCGAGTTGCAGGACTATCGCGTGGTCGGCATGGAAGCCCTGATCCGCTGGCAGCATCCCGAGCACGGTCTGATCTATCCGGGCGAATTCATCGGCCTGGCCGAGACCCATGACCTGGTGCAACCGCTGGGCCACTGGATCATCGAAGCCGTATGCCGCCAGCTGGCGCAATGGCGCGCCGATGGCCTGCCCCTGGTGCCGGTGGCCATCAACGTGTCGGCCAAGCAGCTCAATGATGAACGCCTCATTGCGACCGTGCGCGAGGCCTTGCAGCGCCACCAGCTCAGTGCGCAGTGGCTGGAGATCGAGGTCACCGAAAGCTGTTTCATTGCCGACCTGGAGCAGGCGCGCCAGACCCTGGAAAAGCTGCGCGACGAAGGCTTGCGCATCTATCTGGATGACTACGGCACGGGCTATTCCAGTCTCAGTCATATCAAGGCGCTGCCGGTGGTGGCGCTGAAGATCGATCGCTCCTTCGTGCGTGACATCCGCAACGACAACAGCGACGGCATGATCGTCGCTTCCACCGTCTCGCTGGCGCGCAATCTCGGACTGAAGGTGGTGGCCGAGGGCGTGGAGACGCGCGAGCAACTGATGCACCTCAAACTGATGGGCTGCGACGAAGTGCAGGGCTTCTATCTGCAGCGTCCGGTCGCGGCCGCGCAACTGGTGCCGCTCTTGCAGAAAGGCAGGTTCGATATCTCATGAAGACCCACTTCGCCACCCTGGTGCTGGCCGCAGGTGCGGCCTGCATGCTGCTGCCCGCGGCACCGGTCCTGGCCGGCGCTCGCGCGGCCTGCGAACGGCCGCAGCGGCTGCGCTTCTCCTTCGTGCCGCAGGGCCGCGACCTCGACCAGCAGACGGCGCTCAGTCCGCTGGTGGACGAATTGCGCGAACGCCTGAAGATGCCGGTGGACGTGATCATCCCCACTTCCTACGGCGGTGTCATCGAGGGACTCATGGCCGGTGCCGTCGATGTGGCGCGGCTGGGGCCGGCCTCCTACGTGACGGCACACAAGGGCGATCCGCAGATCACGCCCTTTGCCTCGATGGAGCAGGTGGAGCCCAATTTCGCTGCGCAGGGCGGGGTGTCATCGGTGTATTACTCGCTGCTCATCACGCGCCAGCAGGGGCCCTATGACAGCGTGGCCTCGCTCAAGGGCCGGGTACTGGCGCTGGCCGATCCGGACAGTACCTCGGGCGCGCTGATCCCGCGCCATCTGTTTGCGCGCCAGTACAAGCTGCAGTTCGAGCGCTATTTTTCGCGCATCGGCTATTCCGGCAATCATGAGCGATCCGTCATGGCCGTGTTGAACCACAATGCCGATGCGGCCTTTGTGGCCAGCACCAATCTCTCGCGCATGATCAGCGACGGCCAGCTCAGAAAAAGCGATGTACGCGTGCTGTGGCGCTCGGGGGCGATTCCCTTCGATCCCTTCGTCTATCGCGGCCAGCTGTGCGCCGATATCCGCAAGAAGATCCGCGAGGTGTTCCTGGACAAGAACGCGCTGCGCGTGAAGCTGACCCTGGACAGCCTGCGCGCCACGCATTTCGTGCCGGTGCACGACGCGGCCTACCAGATCATCCGCGCGCTGCCCTGAAAGACGGACGGACTTATTCGGCCAACAGTGTTTCGATATCGGAAATCATTTCCTCGGGACGGGTCTGCGGCGCGTAGCGCTTGAAGACGCTGCCATCGCGGCGTACCAGGAACTTGGTGAAATTCCACTTGATGGCCTTGCTGCCCAAGAGACCCGGGGCTTCCTTCTTCAGGTACTGATACAGCGGATCGGCCTGTTCGCCATTGACATCGATCTTGGCAAACAGGGGAAAGCTCACACCGTAATTCTTTTCGCAGAAGGCGCCGATTTCCTCGGCATTGCCGGGCTCCTGCGCGCCGAACTGGTTGCAGGGGAAGGCCATCACTTCCAGTCCGCGTGGGTGGAACTGACGGTGGATGGCTTCCAGGCCGTTGTATTGCGGGGTGAAGCCGCATTTGCTGGCGGTATTGACGATGAGCAGCACCTTGCCGCGCAGCTGTTCCAGGGAAAAGGGCGTCTGGTCGGCCAGCTTGGGCTGGAAATCGTAGAGAGTGGTCATGGACTGTTCCTCGGGGCTAGCATCGTTGTGGCCGCCATTCTAAACCGCAGCGCCCGCGCCTGCTTGTGAGCGTCCGGGCGGGCTCAGGCCGACAGGCCCTGTTCCCGCGCCGTTGCCGCGCTGATGCGGCCCTGTTGCAGCAGCAGGGCCAGGCTGGCCTGCAGCGTCTGCATGCCCTGCGCGGCACCGGCCTGCATGGCCGAGAGCAGTTGCGCGCTGCGTCCTTCGCGGATCAGATTGCGCACCGCCGCCGTGGCCACCAGCACCTCATGGGCCGCGACCCGCGCAGCGCCGGTGATGTCCGGCAGCAGGATCTGGGCGATCACTGCCTGCAATGCCTCGGCCAGCAGGCCGCGAGCGGTGTCCTTTTCACCTTCGGGGAAGGCATCGATGATACGGTCGACTGCGCGGGCGGCGGAGGCGGCATGCAGCGTGGCCAGGACCAGATGACCGGTTTCGGCCGCACTCAGCGCCAGGCGGATGGTGGGCGTATCACGCAGTTCGCCCACCAGCAGGACATCCGGATCCTCGCGCAAGGCCGCGCGCAGGGCCTGCGCAAAGCTGGGGACATGGGTACCGATTTCGCGCTGGGTCACCAGCGCGCGGCACGGCGCATGCAGGAATTCGATGGGATCTTCGAGCGTGAGGATATGGACCGGGCGCGTCTCATTGATGAGCCGGACCATGGCCGCCAGGGTGCTGCTCTTGCCCGATCCGGTCGGTCCGCTCACCAGCACCAGGCCGTGCGCGCGCCCGGCCAGGTCGGCGCAGCAGGCCGGTGCATCCAGCTCGGCCAGTGCGGGCGGCTGTTGGCCCAGCGGACGAATGGCCGCCGCCGGACCGCGTTGCTGCCGGAAGGCGTGAACGCGAAAGCGGCCCAGTCCGCCCAGCGTCAGCGCGAAATCGCAATCGGCACCGGCGCGATACTGCGCTTGCAGCGACGCCGGCATCACCGCCAGCAGGGCCTGCGTCAGTTGCGGGCCATCCAGCGGCTGCAGATTGATGCGCCGAATCGCCCCATGGACCCGCAGCAGAGGGGCCAGCCCGGCACAAAGATGCAGATCGGAAGCTTGATTCCTGACGGCAAATGCCAGTAGGGTGGCAATGTCCATTTATAATCCCGACAAGGTTGGACCAACAATATCGTTATCTCCCTGCAGGCTCGCCCCTTCCGGCTCCCGGATTATGTCGTCAATCGCTCAACACTTGCAACACGTGCAACAACAGATCGCCCAGGCGGCCAGCCAGGCCGGGCGCTCACCCTCCTCGGTCCAGCTGCTGGCGGTCTCCAAGACCTTTGGTCCGGAGGCGGTGGCCGAAGCCGTCGCGGCCGGCCAGCGTGCCTTCGGTGAGAATTATCTGCAGGAAGCGCTCGACAAGATCGCCGCGCTGCCGACTCTGGTACCGGATACGCCGCTGGCCTGGCATTTCATCGGTCCCATTCAGAGCAACAAGACCCGGCCCATCGCCGAGCACTTCGATTGGGTGCATTCGGTGGACCGGCTCAAGATCGCGCAGCGCCTGTCCGAGCAGCGACCGGCGGAACTGGCACCGCTGGATATTTGTCTGCAGGTCAACATCAGTGCCGAACAGAGCAAGAGCGGCCTGAGTCCGCAGGAGTTGCCCGAGGTCGCGGCCCAGGTGGCGCAACTGCCTCGTTTGCGTCTGCGCGGGCTGATGGCGATACCGGCCCCCAGCGACGATATGAAGCAACAGCGCGCCGCCTTTGCTGCGGTTCGGGGGCTCTATGAACAATTGCGCACCAGCGGACTGGCGCTCGATACTCTGTCCATGGGCATGTCGGCCGATCTGGCCGCGGCAGTGGCCGAAGGGGCCACCATCGTGCGTATCGGCAGCGCCATTTTCGGGGCGCGGCATTACGGGTGAAACAGCCCGTATGAAGTTTTCAACCCATCATCATCAGCCTCACACAAGACACAAGGAGCAGAAGTGAAGATTGCGTTTATCGGCGGCGGCAACATGGCAGCGGCCTTGATCGGCGGACTGGCCGGCAAGGTCGCCGCAGCAGAAGACATCCACGTGGTCGACCTCAATGCCGATGCGCTGCAGGCGCTCAAGGACAAGTTTGGCGTGAGCACCGCGCAGTCCATCGATGGCAGCATCGCCCATGCGGATGTGGTGGTGCTGGCGGTCAAGCCGCAGCAGATGCGCGGGGTGGTGGCCAGTCTCAAGCCCTTCATCGCTGCCCAACTGATCGTCTCGATTGCCGCGGGCATCCGCATGGTGGACCTGTCGCGCTGGCTGGATGGTCATCAGGCCATCGTGCGCGCCATGCCCAACACTCCGGCCCTGATCGGCCGTGGCATTTCCGGCGTGGTGCCGCATGCGCAGGTCTCGACCCTGCAGCGCGCGCAGGCCGATTCCATCCTCAAGGCCGTGGGCGAAACCCTGTGGCTCGACAGCGAAGAAAAGCTCGATGCGGTGACAGCCGTGTCGGGCAGTGGTCCGGCCTACGTGTTCTATTTCCTCGAAGCGATGGAGCAGGCCGCCGCCCAGTTGGGCCTGTCCGCGCAAGACGGCCTGCAACTGGCCAAGGCCACCTTTGCCGGCGCTACCGAACTGGCGCGCCGTTCCGATGAATCGGTGGCCACGCTGCGCGAGCGCGTCACTTCCAAGGGCGGTACCACCTATGCTGCATTGACCAGCCTGGAGCAAGCGGGCGTGAAGGCGGCCATCGTCGATGCCCTGCAAGCCGCCGCCCACCGCAGCAAGGAGCTGGGCGACGAATTCGGCAAGGCCTGATGGGACAGGCTTACCGCTTCCTCGGTGCGCTGGCGGCCTTGCCGCTGGTCTCGACCCTGCTGCTCTCCGGCTGCGCTTCCACGGCCGACAGCGATGGCTATTACACGGTCAGGCGAGGTGACACGCTCTACAGCATCGGTCGCGACTTCGACCAGAGTCCGGCCAACCTGCGGGCCTGGAACCGCCTGCGCAATCCCGATGATCTGGATGTCGGCCAGCGCCTGCTGGTGCGTCCGCCGGTCGGCGTGGTCGCCCGCACCGGTGCCGGGCAGACGCCGCGGCCGACGGCATCCTCGCCTGGCGCCGCCAGCGCCTCGCGCAAGAGTACCGGCAGGCCGGCGGCCAAACCATCGTCAAAGTCGCATGAGGAGGACGATGCACCGGCCCCGGCCGATGCCCGACTGGACTGGATGTGGCCCACCCAGGGCAAGTCCGCGCCCAGTGCCGACAGCTACAAGAAGGGCATTGACATCGTCGGCAGCCAGGGGCAGCCGGTGGTGGCGGCGGCGGCCGGCAAGGTCACCTATGCCGGTCACGGCATTCGCGGCTACGGCAACATGGTGATCATCAAGCACACACCGCAACTGCTGTCGGTGTATGCGCACAATGCGACGATCACGGTCAAGGAAGGCCAGATGGTCACGCGTGGCCAGCAGATCGCCACCATGGGCAACAGCGACACCAACAAGGTCAAGCTGTATTTTGAAATCCGCCGCAACGGCAAGCCGGTCAACGTGATGGCGCTGCTGCCGGCGCGCTGAGACCGGCGCCGGCGCTTGGCGCCGCAACGCAGGACAGAATCAGGAATCCACATGGCCAAACTGGAAGACATCGTGCGCCGGCAGAAGACCGGCGCCACCTTCGTCATCAGCGCACAGATGCTGCAGATGACCCCGCGCGACTTCGATGCCGTAGCCCAGGTCTGGGACGACGAGGGCGGCCCTGGCTTCAATGTGGCCGGGGTGCCGTTTCGCGTGGTGGTGGACGGGGAATTCTTCATCAGCCGGGTGACGGTGGTGCGGACCACGGCTGAGGTGTGAGCGAAAAGGGCCTCAGCGCTGGCGTTGCAGGCGATAAACCACCGTTTCCAGCGCCAGCAGGCCGCGCTCCAGGAACCTGGGTTCCTTCTCCAGGATGTCGCGCCGGTCAATTGCCTCGACCGCGCTGTGCGGGGCGTACAGGGTGGCGACTTCTTCCTGGCTCACCGAGAATGGCGGGCCGTCCATCTTCTGCTGGTCGTATTCCAGCGTGATCAACAGGCTGCGTGCCTGCGCCGGCAGGCGTCCATAGATCTGCGCGACGTAACGCGCGCGCATCTCCGGCGGCAGGGCGATCAGGGCCGCCCGGTCGTAGGCGCCGGCACAGGCGGCCAGCGTGGCGTCGTCGAGTGCGAAGATGTCGCCGCAGATCAGTTCGATCTGGCCCGCCACGTAGTGCCGGCCTTGCCTGCTTTCATGCACCACCGGCGTCAGCTGATGCTCGCTGAAGAATTGCGTGATGGCCAGTTCCGACAGTTCCACGCCCAGCACACGGTGACCCTGTTCGGCCAGCCACAGCATGTCCAGCGATTTGCCGCACAGGGGAACCAGCACCGTGCTGCCCGCGCTCAGGGACAGCTGCGGCCAGTACTTCTGCAGCAATGGCGTCACTCGCGCCTGGTGAAAATGTGTCCGCCCGTCGCGCCAGCGTTCCAGCCAGAATTCCGCTTCCATCTCGTCTCCTTTGTTGTTGGGCCAGACAGTGTCACCGCCTGGCGTGCGTGAGGACATCAGTGCATCAGTGCATCAGGTAATCCAGCGCGACACCGGCGAAGATGGCCGCGCCCAACCAGTTGTTGTTGTTGAAGGCTGCGAAGCAGCGCATGCGGTCGCGCTCGCGGATGAGCGTGTAGTGATACACCGCAAAGCCGCAGGCCACCAGCATCCCTGCCGAGAACCACAGCCCCAGTCCGTATTGCAGGCCGACCACCCAGATCAGTGCCAGCGCCACCCCGTAGCACAGCATGACCGCGGCGACATCGTAGCGGCCAAAGGTGATGGCCGAGGTCTTGATGCCGATCTTGAGGTCGTCATCGCGGTCCACCATCGCATACTCGGTGTCATAGGCCACCGCCCAGAAGATGTTGGCCACCAGCAGGACCCAGGCTGCCAGCGGTACCGTGCCGCTCACGCTGGCAAAGCCCATGGGAATGCCAAAGCCGAAGGCAATGCCCAGATAGGCCTGGGGGATGGCGAAGAAACGCTTGAAATACGGATAGCTGCCCGCGATGATGACCGCCGCCACCGACAGCTGCAGCGTCAAGGCATTGAGCGGCAGGATCAGCAGGAACGAGAGCAGCGCCAGCACACCGGCCACCATCAGGGCTTCCCACGACTTGATCTTGCCGGAGGTCAGGGGACGTTGTTCGGTGCGCTTCACATGGCGGTCGAAGTCGCGGTCGGCGTAGTCGTTGATGGCACAGCCGGCCGAACGCATCAGCACCGTGCCCAGCACGTAGATCACCAGGATGCGCCAGTCGGGCACACCGCCCGCCGCCAGCCACAGGGCAATCAGGGTGGGCCACAACAAGAGCAGGATGCCGATGGGTTTGTGGGCGCGCACCAGCAGCGCGTAAAGCCTGAGCCTGTCCATGGAATGTCCGCAAAATCGAAAGACCGCATTATAATTCGCGACGACGTTTTCGCACCGTCGTGCTTTTTCTGGTGTGCCAACGGCAGGCCGGGCCGGTCCCGGGACCGATGCGGCGCGGCGTTGCGAGGCAGTCGTAGCGGCAGCATCCGTAGCATCTGTAGCATCCGTAGCAGAAATAATAAAAACCAATTCCCATTTCCTGAGACGTTTTCGGTTTTCGTGCTGCATGGCCACACGCATTTCCTTTGCCCAAAGCCAGCAGTACGGCTAATGTAACGCGGCTGTCATGGAGCGTTGTTAGCATCAAACCCCCTTTTTTCGAGAGGTCCCCTCTGATGAACATGATGAAAACACTGATCGCGACCGGTGTCCTGGCGACGATCACATCCTCCGCCTTCGCCGCAACCGAGATCTCCTGGTGGCATTCCATGACCGGCGCCCTGGGCGAACGCGTCAATGCCCTGGCTGACGACTTCAACAAGACCCAGAGCGATTACAAGATCGTGCCGGTCTACAAGGGGACCTACGACGAATCGATGGCCGCCGCCATTGCCGCCTATCGTGCCGGCAACGCGCCCGACATCCTGCAGGTGTTCGAAGTGGGCACCGCCACCATGATCTACGCCAAGGGCGCAGTCAAACCGGTCTATGAAGTGATGCACCAGGCCGGCGAGAAGTTCGACCAGAACGCCTACGTGCCCGCCGTGGCCGGTTACTACTCGACCCCGAAGGGCATGATGTCCTTCCCCTTCAACAGCTCCACCACCATCATGTTCTACAACAAGGACATGTTCGCCAAGGCAGGCCTGAATCCGGAAAAGCCGCCCGCCACCTGGCAGGAATTCATCGGCATGGCCGCCAAGATCAAGGCCAGCGGCGCATCGTGCGTCTACACCACGACCTGGCAATCCTGGGTGCATCTGGAATCGTTTTCAACCTGGCACAATGTTGAGCTGGCGACCAAGAACAACGGCTTCGGCGGCCTGGATGCGCGCCTGAAGATGAACAGCCCGCTGCACGTGCGCCACATCGAGAACCTGTCGAACTGGGCCAAGCAGGGCTACTTCACCTACGCCGGCCGCAAGGACGAGGCCAACGCCAAGTTCAACGCGGGCGAATGCGCCATCATCACCGGCTCTTCCTCGGCCTACGCGGATATCCGCAAGAACGCCAAGTTCAAGTTTGGCGTGGCGCCGCTGCCGTACTACAGCGACGTGCCGGGCGCCCCGCAGAACACCGTCATCGGCGGCGCTTCGCTGTGGGTGATGAACGGCAAGAAGGCCGATGAATACAAGGGCGTGGCCAAGTTCTTCAGCTACCTCTCCAAGCCGGAAGTGGCCGCCAAGTGGCACCAGGATACCGGTTACCTGCCGGTCACCAAGGCGGCCTACGAGTTGACCAAGAGCTCCGGTTTCTATGAGCGCAATCCGGGCACCGACGTGGCCGTCAAGCAGATGATCGTCAAGACCACCGAGAAGTCGCGTGGCCTGCGCCTGGGCAATTATCCGCAGATCCGCACCGTCTTCGACGAGGAACTGGAAAACGTCTGGACCGGCAAGAAGACCGCCAAGGAAGCGCTGGACTCCGCCGTCAAGCGCGGCGACGAACTGCTGGTCCGTTTCGAGAAGGCCAACAAGGGCAACCAGTAATTTCCTTGCGCAGTAGCTCCCGTCCGGCCTGAACGCGACGACGGGACAGGAACCGGCGCTGTCCTCCACGATCCTGGAGGGCAACGTCGGCTTCCGTTTTGGGATGTCAGCAAGCTGACATCCGATTCCGATTCAATCAACCTCTGCGGCCAGGCGATCCCTGGCCGGAACGATCGTGGAAAAACGCGCGCGCTTCACCTCGAAGTGGTTGCCCTATCTGCTGGTGGCACCGCAGATCATCATCACTTTGCTGTTCTTCTTCTGGCCTGCGGTGCAGGCGCTGTATCAGTCCATGCTGCTGCAGGATGCCTTCGGCGGCTATTCCGAATTCGTCTGGCTCGACAATTTCAAGACCCTCTTCGCCGACCCGACCTACCTCGAATCCTTCCGCACCACGGCCATCTTCTCGGCGCTGGTGGCCTTCTTCGGCCTGGCGCTATCCTTGCTGCTGGCGGTCTTCGCCGACCGTGTGCGCCGTGGCGCCTCGGTCTACAAGACCTTCCTCATCTGGCCCTATGCGGTCTCGCCGGTGGTGGTCGGGGTGCTGTGGATGTTCCTGCTCAGTCCCTCCCTGGGCATCCTCTCGCACGTGCTGACCTGGCTGGGTCTGCCCTGGGACTACATGATCAATGGCACGCATGCCATGATCCTCATCGTCATCGCGGCCATCTGGAAGCAGATCAGCTACAACTTCCTGTTCTTCCTGGCCGGCCTGCAGTCGATTCCCAAGTCGCTCATCGAAGCCGCCGCCATCGATGGCGCGGGGCCGGTCAAGCGCTTCTTCACCATCGTCTTCCCGCTGATCTCGCCGACCACGTTCTTCCTCTTCGTGGTCAACGTGGTCTATGCCTTCTTCGATACCTTCGTCATCGTCGATGCCACCACCCACGGCGGTCCCGGCAAGGATACCGAGATCCTGGTCTACAAGGTCTTCACCGACGGCTTCAGAGGCGGCGACCTGGGCGGCTCGGCGGCGCAATCGGTGGTGCTCATGGCGCTGGTGATCCTGCTGACCGTGGTGCAGTTCAAGTACGTTGAAAAGAAGGTGCAATACGCATGAAGCCCGCTCCCATGAACGCTCTTTTCTTCCTCCAGATCGAAGAGGTGACCGCATGATCGAACGTCGCCCCATCCTCGATTTCCTCAGCCATGTGGTGCTGGTGCTGGGTGTACTCATCGTGTTCTTCCCGCTGTATGTCGCCTTCGTGGCCAGCACCCAGACCGCCGAGCAATCGGCGCTGTCGCCGCTGTCGCTGGTGCCGGGCGGGGAATTTCTGAACAACTACGGCGCGGTGCTATTCAAGGGCGCATCCGGCCAGGTGAGCGCACCACCGGTGCTGCACATGCTGTGGGTGAGCCTGGCCACTGCGCTCATCATCGCCATCGGCAAGATCTCCATTTCCATGCTCTCGGCCTTTGCCATCGTGTACTTCCGCTTTCCGGGGCGAGGGCTGTTCTTCTGGATGATCTTCGTCACGCTGATGCTGCCGGTGGAGGTGCGCATCACGCCGACCTACCAGGTCGTTTCCGACCTGGGCATGCTCAACAGCTATGCGGGTCTGAGCATTCCGCTGATCGCCTCGGCCACGGCCACCTTCCTGTTCCGCCAGTTCTTCCTGACGGTGCCTGATGAACTGGCCGAAGCCGCGCGCATTGATGGTGCCGGGCCGCTGCGCTTCCTCAAGGATGTGCTGTGGCCGCTGTCGCGTACCAATGTCATTGCGCTGTTCGTGATCATGTTCATCTACGGCTGGAACCAGTACCTGTGGCCGCTCATCATCGCCACCGACACCAGCATGTATCCCATCGGCATCGGCATCAAGACCTTGATTTCCGGTGGCGATTCGGCCGTCGAGTGGAACCTGGTAATGGCCACCATGATCCTGGCCATGCTTCCGCCCGGGCTGGTGGTGGTGCTGATGCAGAAATGGTTCGTCAAGGGCCTGGTCGATTCCGAGAAATAATTTATATCATTTAACTACTGACAACCATGGCAGCAATCCATCTCAAGCAAGTTCGCAAGACCTATGGCACGGGCGCCAAGGCGGTCGACGTCATCCATGGCATCGATGCCGAGATCGCCGATGGCGAATTCATCGTCATGGTCGGTCCCTCGGGCTGCGGCAAGTCCACGCTCCTGCGCATGGTCGCGGGGCTGGAAGAGATCAGCAGCGGACAGATCGTCATCGGTGATCGCGTGGTCAATGACCTGGAACCCAAGGAGCGTGACATCGCCATGGTGTTCCAGAACTATGCCTTGTATCCGCACATGACGGTGTACCAGAACATGGCCTACGGGCTGAAGATCCAGGGGCTGTCCAAGGCCGAGATCGACGAGCGCGTGCAGCGCGCCGCCGCCATCCTCGAACTCGGCGCGCTGCTGGAGCGTACCCCGCGCCAACTCTCCGGCGGCCAGCGCCAGCGCGTGGCCATGGGCCGTGCCATCGTGAGAAAGCCCGCCGTATTCCTTTTCGACGAACCGCTCTCCAATCTGGACGCCAAGCTGCGCGTGCAGATGCGTCTGGAAATCCAGAAGCTGCATGCCAGCCTGCGCACCACCAGTCTCTATGTCACCCACGATCAGGTCGAGGCCATGACCCTGGGCCAGCGCATGATCGTGATGAACCGTGGCGTGGCCGAGCAGATCGGTACGCCCGCTGAAGTCTATGCACGTCCGGCCACCACTTTCGTGGCCAGCTTCATCGGTTCGCCGCCGATGAATTTGCTGGAGGGCAGGCTGTCGGCTGACGGTGCCAGCTTCGAGGCCAGCAAGGGCGAGGCTGCCGCCACCGTGCGACTGCCGCAGGCGCTGCCCGGTGCGGCCGGCCAGGAGCGCATCCTGGGCGTGCGGCCGGAACACCTGCTGCCCATCCTCGACGGCTCGGCCGCGCAGCTGTCACTGGAGGTGGAGCTGGTCGAAGCGCTGGGTGCGGAATTGCTGGTGCATGCGCGCTGTGGCGGACAGCCGCTGGTGCTGCGCTGCCCGGCCAATGTGCCGGTCAGTACCGGTCAGCGGATCGGGGCTTCGTTCGGCGCGGGGGATGTGCATTGGTTTGATGTGAAGAGCACGCATCGCATTACCTGAGTTCCAACACGTCGTACTGGCAGAAATGACACGGGCCTCGCAATTGCGAGGCCCCTTTTCCTTGCAAGCTGACGCAGGGATCAAGCCGCGCTGGCCGACTCTTCGGTGAGCATCTCCACCCCATTGAGCTTGCAAGCCAGCACCGCCTGATGCACCGCATCGATGGCCGCCTGCCGGGTAAAACTCTTGCGCCAGGCGATGACCACGCGGCGCGAAGGGGCCGGCGCGACGAAGGGAACATAACGCACCATGCCGTCGCGCGCGTCGGCATCGGCAATGGAGGCGCGCGGCAACACGGTCACCCCGATACCGGAGGACACCATGTGACGGATGGTCTCCAGTGACGACCCCTCGAAGGTGCGGGCGATGCCATCGCCATTGGTGGAGAAGCGCGACATCTCCGGGCAGACTTCCAGCACCTGATCGCGGAAGCAGTGGCCGTTGCCCAGCAGCAGCATGGTCTCGCTCTTGAGTTCACGCGCATCGATTTCCTTGCGCTCGGCCCACTTGTGCTGGCGCGGCAGCGCCACCATGAATTGCTCGTCGTATAGCGGCGTCACGTTGAGCCCGTGCTCGGGGAAGGGCAGGGCCATGATGGCCGCATCGAGCTCTCCCTGGCGCAGCAGCTCGATCAGGCGCGTGGTGAAATTCTCCTGCAGGATCAGCGGCATCTGCGGCACGCGCTCTATCATGGTCTTGACCAGCGACGGCAGCAGGTAGGGGCCGATCGTGTAGATGATGCCCAGACGCAAGGGGCCCGATAGCGGATCCTTGTTCTGGTTGGCGATTTCCTTGATGGCGGCGGTCTGCTCCAGCACGCGCTCGGCCTGGGCCACGATCTGCGCGCCCAGCGGAGTGACCGAGACCTCGGTGCCGCCGCGTTCGAAGATGACAACGCCCAGCTCATCTTCCAGTTTCTTGATGGCCACCGACAGCGTGGGCTGGGCGACGAAACAAGCTTCTGCTGCATGGCCGAAATGCTTTTCCCGCGCGACGGCCACGATGTATTTGAGTTCTGTAAGTGTCATGCTCTTATGCCGGAATCGTTTTCGGGACTATAGCGTATTTTCGTGCGGCAGGTTCTGCAGGGCATCATGGCATTTGGCCGCCAGTTGATGCAGGATGCACCTTCAGGGGCAGGGCCGGCGGTATTGCTGTTGAGATGTTATCCGCCTGTCATGTCTTGGTCACAAAGGGCAGGTATGTTGTCACGCACTTTCAGGCGAAGGGAAGTGCCGCGTTCGCCACTTTATCTTGCACACGAGGACATGATGGATAAGGAAGAACTGGTCAAGCGCGTCCACCGCGAACTGGCCGACAGCTATGACGAGGAAATGGAGCTGGAACTGGAAGACCGCACCGTCGATCCGGTGACCGGTGAATTTTCCAGCGCCCATGGCAGCGAGGAAAAGGAATACCGTCGCCTGTATTTCCGCGAACTGTTCCGCCTGCAGGGCGAGCTGGTCAAGCTGCAGGACTGGGTGGTACAGACCGGGCACAAGGTGGTGATCGTCTTCGAGGGACGCGACGCCGCCGGCAAGGGGGGCGTGATCAAGCGCATCACCCAGCGCCTGAACCCGCGCGTGGCCCGCGTGGCTGCGCTGCCTGCACCCAACGACCGCGAACGCACGCAATGGTACTTCCAGCGTTATGTATCGCATCTGCCGGCGGCCGGCGAGATCGTGCTGTTCGACCGCAGCTGGTACAACCGCGCGGGTGTGGAAAGGGTGATGGGTTTCTGTACCGACGAACAGTACGAGGAATTCTTCCGCTCCGTGCCCGAGTTCGAACGCATGTTGACCCGTGCCGGCATCCAGGTCATCAAGTACTGGTTCTCCATCACCGATGAAGAACAGCATCTGCGTTTCCTCTCGCGCATTCATGATCCGCTCAAGCAGTGGAAGCTGAGCCCCATGGACCTGGAGTCGCGTCGTCGCTGGGAGGAATACACCAAGGCCAAGGAAGTGATGCTGGAGCGCACCCACATTCCGGAAGCGCCGTGGTGGGTGGTTCAGGCAGTGGACAAGAAGAAGGCACGCCTGAACTGTATCAGCCACCTGCTGCAACAGATGCCCTACGCGGAAGTACCGCACGCGCCGGTGCAACTGCCCGAGCGTGAGCGCCATGAGGACTACGAGCGCCACCCGGTACCCGATACCATGATGGTGCCGGAAATCTACTGATCGATTGAACGGCAGAGCAGGGCGCCTCAACGAAAATGGCCGGAGACGAAGCTCCGGCCATTTCCATGTTGATTTCCCTTTTAGGGCCGTTCAGACGGACCATGCCGTCGTCCCGTCTCAGTCGAAGTACTTGGAAATCACTTCGCCGAAAGCCTGCTCGGCCGACATGCCATTGAGCATGAGCTTGCTGATCTCATCGGAATGCTGGTTGATCTCATCGGGCAGCATGTGGCGGTTGGCCTTGAAGTAGGCGTACTTCTCGCCATCGACCGCTTCGCGCGCGCGGGCCGCGGCAGTGGTCGGACGGGCTGTGCCGCCGGCGCTGCGGGCCGAGGCGGCACGCGCCGAGCGCGGGGTGCTGCGAGTGCCGCTGCCGCCGGTGGCGACGATGCGCTTGATCTGGTCAAGGGTGAAGATGGGCGTCACATTGCCGGGACCGAATTCGGTTTCTTCGGCACGGTGCAGGTGGTGATTGCCATCGAAGGCCATCTTCTTGTCGAAGCTGTTGATGACTTCATAGTGCGGCTTTTGCACCGAACCGAACATGCTGAAATGGACGCGGTCGCCGTAGGAGCTCATCTGGGTGATCACGCCGTTGAGGAATTCGGGTTTGATCGCCTCGACATTGCCATGCCAGCGTTTGGTTTTGCTTGAACTCAAAATAACTCTTCCAATGATGCAGGCGCGGCCTGGTGTCGATGCTCTTGCCATCGATGCGGCAGGTGCCGCCAAGGTCGCGCGAATTAAAAACGGGGGGATAGAAGCAATATTATCCTCCTCTGAGCGTCTTCCTGCATGCCCGTGGCCGACTTTTTCTTCATCTGGCGGTTTCTGCTGTCTGCCGATGCGGCATTTTGGGCAGGATTTACGAGGTTTTTCGCAGGAATTGCTTGAAAAGCATCCCTGCAGCCTTCATATCTCAGCTTTCCGGCAAGCAAGGCCGGCCTTCGCAATCCCGGGCGATGTCTCCTCTTTCAAAGGTTTTCCATGCGCCGTAGCCTCGTCTCGCTGTTCACCGTCCTCGGCCTGCTGGCCGCCCTGCACGCCTGGATCGGCTGGCAACTGCTGCCGGCACTGACTCCCCGGGCGGGCTGGATCACGCTGGGCGCTGTCGTGCTGTTGCTGTCCTTCCTGCTGATGCCGGTGGCGCTGGCCGTGCCTTACCTCAAGCGACGCGGTTTGTCGGAAACCGCAGCCGATCGTCTGGCCTGGGCCGGCATGCTGGCCATGGGCGCGTTTTCCTCGGCCTTGCTCCTGACCCTGTTGCGCGCGCTGGGGCTGGCGGCGCTGCCCTGGTTGCACCTGTCGCCCATCCAGCAACACGAAATGATCGAGCTGAGCGCCTGGCTGGTGCTGGCCCTTACCGCAGCGGCCACCGTCATCGGCTATCTCAATGCCCGCCGCACCGCCGCCGTGGTCGAGGTCAGCGTGCCGATTGCCAACCTGCCGTCGGCGCTGGAGGGCTTCACCATCGTCCAGATCAGCGATATTCACGTCGGCCCCACCATCAAGGCAGCATACCTGCAAGCCATCGTCGACCGGGTCAATACCCTGCAGCCGGACGTGGTGGCCATCACCGGCGACCTGGTCGATGGCAGCGTGCACCAGCTGGCGCCGCACACCGCACCGCTGGCACAACTGCGCGCGCGGCATGGTGCCTACTTCGTCACGGGTAATCACGAGTACTACTCCAACGCCCACGAATGGATAGACGAGGTGCGCCGTCTGGGCGTGACGGTGCTCATGAATGAACACGTGGTCCTGCGCCATGACGGCGCGGGCCTGGTGCTGGCCGGTGTGACCGATTACACCGCTCATCATTTCGATGAAGCCCATCGCAGCGATCCGCATGCCGCCATTGCCAACGCGCCCGCCGACCACCCGCGCGTGCTGTTGGCGCACCAGCCCCGCAGCGCCACCGTCGCCGTCGAGGCCGGCTTCGACCTGCAACTTTCGGGGCATACGCATGGCGGCCAGTTCTTCCCGTGGAATTTCTTCGTGCCGCTGCAGCAACCTTATGTGGCCGGTCTCAAGCGCCTGCAGGGACTGTGGATCTATGTCAGCCGGGGCACCGGCTACTGGGGGCCGCCCAAGCGACTGCTGGCACCTTCCGAGATCACGCGCGTACGCCTGACCGCAGGCTGAACCGACGCCGCCTATTGCGCATCGTCCAGACGCGCCAGGCGTCGCATGGCCTGCGGCGGTTGTCCGAACAGCCGCAGGCAGGCGCGCCGCATGCGCTCGGCATCGCCAAAGCCGGTGGCGCGGGCGATGCTCTCCAGGCTGTCCTGCGATTGCTCGATGCGTAGCCGCGCCGCTTCTGCACGCATCTGTTCGATGGCACGTGCCGGGGTCTGGCCGGTCTCGGCCGCGAAGCTGCGATCGAACTGACGGCGGCTGAGACAGGCCACTTCGGCCAGCGTGTCGATGCTCACTTCCTGATGCAGGTGCGCGCGCGCAAAACTGAGGGCGCGGCGTATGCGTTCCGAGCCACCATCCATCTCCTGCAGGGCCGAGAACTGCGACTGTCCGCCCGGACGCCGGTGATACACCACCAGCTCGCGCGCCACCGCCTTGGCCAGTTCGGCACCGTGATCTTCCTCGATCAGCGCCAGG
This sequence comes from Herbaspirillum sp. FG34, assembly GCF_057809315.1. Classification (NCBI taxonomy): domain Bacteria; kingdom Pseudomonadati; phylum Pseudomonadota; class Betaproteobacteria; order Burkholderiales; family Oxalobacteraceae; genus Herbaspirillum; species Herbaspirillum sp. FG34. Next base: position 18,921 of record NZ_JBMDJS010000009.1, read on the forward strand.
GCCAGATCGATCCCGGCGGAAATCCCCGCTGAGGTCCACACCTTGCCATCACAGGAATAGATGCGCTCGCTGTCCACCTTCACCTGCGGATACATCTGCTGCAGCTTGGCCGCCATGCGCCAGTGCGTGGTGGCGCGCCTGCCATCGAGCAGGCCCGCTGCCGCCAGCACGAACGCGCCCGTGCACACGCCGGCGATGCGGCGCGAGCGACCGGCTGCGCGCACGATGTAGCGACGCAGCCCTTCGGACACCAGTCCTTCGCGCGGTGCCCCGCCTCCTGCTACCACCACGGTATCGAAGCTGGCGCGACCGATGCGTTCGGTCTGGATCAGCGCCCCCGCCGAACTGCGGATCATGCCGCCCGGCTCGGAATGCAGCGTGATCCGATAGAGCGCGCGCCCGCTGACCCGGTTGGCGGCATCGAAGGCCGACAGCGGACCGGTGAAATCGAGCATGCTGCAATCGGCAAAAATGAGGAAGGCAATGTCGCGCGCGGGCATGGTGCAGAAAACGTCAAATGGCTGGTAATGCCGGAATTATGACATTTAAGCCATACCCCTGCACGGCACACTGCAAGGCCTGATCCCCACCGGAGCCCGCCTTGTCCATCCTCTCCACCCCTCCCGCAACAGTCACCGGCGTTCCTTCCGTACATCGCTGGAAAGTGCTGGCCGCCGGCGTTGCCGCCAACGCCAGTTTTTCGGCGGTGTTTTCCGGCATCCCGGTCACCTCGCTGGTGCTGCGCAATGACTATCAACTCGGCAATGCGCAACTGGGACTGGCGCTGGGCCTGTTGAGCCTGGGCGTGGCGCTGGGCGAACTGCCCTGGGGGGTACTGACCGACCGCCTGGGTGATCGCAAGGTCCTGCTGGCGGGCCTGCTGGGCACCAGTGCCGCGCTCTTGCTGCTCATGGCGATGGCCCGTCCGACGCAGGGCGCATCGGCGATCCTGTGGCTGTATGGCGGTCTCATGCTGGCGGGTATGCTGGGTGGCAGTGTCAACGGCGCCAGCGGACGTGCCATCATGGCCTGGTTCGGCGAAGGCGAACGCGGCCTGGCCATGAGTATCCGCCAGACCGCCGTACCGCTGGGGGGCGGTATCGGTGCCTTGCTGTTGCCCTCGCTGGCCGACCGCGCGGGCTTTGGCGCGGTATTCGGATTGCTGATGGCACTGTGCCTGGCCAGTGGCGGGCTGGTGCTGTGCTGGCTGCGCGAACCGGACATGGTGGCCCGTTCGCAGGCAGCCCCGGAGCCTGCCGCATCGGCCTTGCGCAGTGCGCTGGTATGGCGGCTGGCGCTGGGCACCGGTTTGCTGTGCGCGCCGCAGGTGGCGCTGATCAGCTTCGGCGGCATCTTCCTGCATGAAGTGGGGCAGGCCAGCCTGCTGCTCATGAGCGTGTTGCTCACGCTGGTGCAACTGGGGGCGGCGGTGGCGCGCATCGCCAGTGGCCGCTGGACCGACCGGCGCGGCCAGCGCCGCCCTTATCTGCGGGCTTGTGCATTGGGCAGTGCGGTGCTGTTCCTGCTGCTCGGCATGTCCTCGCTCAGCGGCATGTCCGCTGCGCTACCCTGGCTGGGCGGCGTGCTGGTAGCGGCCGGCGTGGTGGTCTCCGCCTGGCATGGCGTGGCCTACACCGAACTGGCCGTAGCCGCCGGTCCGGCCCAGGTCGGCACGGCGCTGGGGCTGGGCAACAGCTGTGTCTTCGGTGTGTTCTTCCTGACCGCGCAGGCGGTTCCGGTACTGCTGCACTGGCACGGATGGGCCGCCGTGTGGATCGGCGCGGCCATCGTGGCGATGCTGGTCCTGCCGCTGTTTCCGTCCGCGCACAAGCAGCCTGCATCAAGCTGATCCGCGAAAAAGACCGGCCTTAGACGACCGGTCTAATTTTCCGTTAGAATGCAGCGCATGCGAGAACACTACGATCACAACAAGCGTCACATCCTGCAAGCCGGCCATGCGCTCATCGCGCAGAAGGGCTATACCGGCGTCGGTCTGGCGGAGATCCTGGCGGCGGCGCAGATTCCCAAGGGTTCCTTCTATCATTACTTCGGATCGAAGGAACAATATGGTCGCGAACTGATCCAGCATTATGTGTCCGCCTACCTGGAACGGCTGGACCATGCCCTGTCCGACCACGGCCAGGGTCAAGGCGAAGATGCCCGCCAGCGTCTGCTGACGTACTGGGGGTATTGGCTGGAAAGTCAATGCTGCCAGGAGGCCGAACAGCGCTGCCTGGTGGTCAAGCTCTCCGCAGAAGTCGCCGACCTGTCCGACGACATGCGACAGGCCCTGCACGAGGGCACGCAGCGCTTCATCGGGCGCATCGCCGCCTGCATCGAGGAAGGCATCGCCGAAGGATCGCTGCATACCGTGCTGGAACCGCAGGCCACGGCCACCATGCTTTACCAGCAATGGCTGGGCGCCAGTCTGCTGTCCAGGCTCGGGCGTGACCGCGCGCCGATGGAAGCGGCCATGCTGGTCACGCGACGCGTGCTGGTGGCTCCACGGTAACAGAGTCCCGCGGCCTGTCGCCCACACGCTCGATGAAGCGAACATGAACCGAATACGGAAAGGATTTCCATGACCCAACTACCCAAGACCAATCGCCGCATTGTCCTCGCCTCGCGCCCGACTACGACCCCCACGGCCGAGAATTTCCGTCTCGAAGAAGTGGCCATCCCGCCGTTGCAGGACGGCCAGATGCTGCTGCGTGGACTATGGCTCTCGCTGGACCCCTACATGCGCGGCCGCATGAGCGATGCCCCTTCCTATGCTCCTCCGGTGGAAATCGATGGCGTCATGACCGCTGGCGTGGTCTCGCGCGTGGTCAGTTCACGTCATCCAGATTTCCAGGAAGGCGATCTCGTCATGGCCTACACCGGCTGGCAGGAGTACGCCATCTCCGACGGCAGCGGCGCCAACAAGCTGCCGGCCGACTTCGACCATCCTTCGCACGCGCTGGGTGTGCTGGGCATGCCCGGCTATACCGCCTACGCCGGCCTGATCGACATCGGCCAGCCGCGCGCCGGTGAAACCGTGGTGGTGGCCGCAGCCACCGGCGCGGTCGGTTCGCTGGTCGGACAAATCGCCAAGCAGCGTGGCTGCCATGTGGTCGGCATCGCCGGTGGCGCGCAGAAGTGTGAATCGGCGGTCAAGGAACTGGGCTTCGATGCCTGCATCGACCATCGTGCGCCCGACTTCGCCGAGCAACTCAAGGCGGCCTGCGGGCGTGGCATCGATGTATATTTCGAGAACGTCGGTGGCGCCGTGCTCGATGCCGTCATCCCCTTGCTCAACATCCACGCCCGCGTGCCTGTGTGCGGTCTGATCGCCCACTACAACGGTGGCAGCCTGGCCACCGAGAGCAGCGCCATCCTGCGCCGCCTGCTGACCCAGCGCATTCGTGTGCAGGGCTTCATCATCTTCGATTACTACGTCAACCGCCCCGACCTGTATGCCGCTTTCCAGCAGGAAGTCGGCACCTGGCTCAAAGAAGGCAAGCTGCGTTACCGCGAAGACGTGGTGCAGGGCCTGGAGCAGGCCCCCGAAGCCTTCATGGGCCTGCTGCAAGGCAAGAACTTCGGCAAGCTGGTGGTGAAGCTGGATTGAGTCCACGCACCACGGTACGCCATTTCCGGGGAAGCTACCCGGCCACCGGCACGGCCTGCAAGGGCTGTGCCGACTCGACAAGGATTGCCGCATGATTCCGTTTTCCGTCCTCGATCTTTCGCCGATCAACCAGGGCAGTACCGCCGCCCAGGCCTTCAACAACAGCAAGGAACTGGCGCAGCGCGCCGAAGCCCTGGGCTACCGGCGTTACTGGCTGGCCGAGCATCACAACATGCCCGGCATCGCCAGTGCCGCCACGGCGCTGGTGATCTCGCATGTGGCGGCCAACACCAGGACCATCCGCGTCGGTTCCGGCGGCATCATGCTGCCCAATCATTCGCCGCTGGTCATTGCCGAACAGTTCGGTACGCTCGAGTCGCTCTATCCCGGACGCATCGATCTGGGCCTGGGCCGTGCGCCCGGTTCCGACCAGCGCACCGCGCGTGCCCTGCGCCGTCACATGGGCGGTGATACCGCAGAGAACTTCCCGCAGGACGTGCTGGAACTGCAGGAATATTTCGATGAACCCTCGGACTACCAGGCGCTGCGCGCCGTTCCGGGCAGCGGTCTGAAAGTGCCAATCTGGCTGCTGGGTTCCAGCATGTTCAGCGCGCAGCTGGCAGCCGAACTGGGTTTGCCGTTCGCCTTCGCCTCGCACTTCGCGCCGGGCTTCATGAAGTCGGCGGTGCAGATCTACCGCGAGCGCTTCAAGCCTTCGGTCACGCTCAAGAAGCCCTACGTGATGCTGGCGCTCAATGTCTTCGCCGCCGATACCCAGCGCGAAGCCGAGCGCCTCTTCACCTCGCTGCAGCAGCAGTTCCTCAATCTCATCCGTGGCACTCCCGGCCAGTTGCGCCCGCCGGTGGAGGATATCGATGCGTTGTGGCAGCCGGGCGAACAGGCTCACGTCGAACGCTCCCTTGCTTGCGCCGTGGTCGGAGACCGCGAGACCGTGCAGGAAGGGCTGCAAGCCTTCATCAATGAACACGCGCCCGACGAGCTCATCATCACCGCGCAGATCTACGACCATGCGGCGCGTCTGCATTCCTTCGAGATCGCCGCCCAGGCGCGCGAGTCGCTGAAGGAAACGGTCACGCTCTGAGCTTGAGCGCACTACGTGAAAATGGCGGCAGGGAGCGGTCCTGGCCGCCATTCTTTTACCTGCGCCGCCGGGCTGATGAAGCGCCTATTCCATTCCCAGCATGCGCGCCAGACTGTTGCCGCTCTTCTCGCTCACCAGATGGATGTGCTCCTCCAGCGAGAGCAGATGCACTTCCATCGCCGCCACCGCTCCTTCGGCATCACCGCGTTCGATCAGGTCGACGATATGGGTATGCTCGTCATGCTCGCAGGCAGCATATCCGGCCGGCTCGTGCAGGGCCACGATCAGTGAACAGCGTGATACCAGCTCGCCCAGATAACGCTGTAAGGTCGGATTGCGCGCCACCTCGGCCACCCGCATGTGGAAGGACGAGGCCAGACGTGCCCAGTGCGTCTGCGCATAGCTGTGCATGACCTGATGTTCTTCCTTGAGCTGGCGGCGCAACTTGGCCAGATCGGCGCGGGTTGCATTGCTGACGGCCAGCCGCATGATGGCGCCTTCCAGGGCGCGCCTGGCCTCGAAGATTTCGCGCGTCTCTTCCGGAGTGGGCATTGCCACCACGGCGCCGCGATTGGGTCGCAACTCGACGATGTGTTCATGCGCCAGTTTCTGCAAGGCCTTCTGTACCACCGTGCGGCCCACCCCGAACAGTTCGCACAGCGCCGCCTCCGGCAACTTGGTGCCGGGGGTGAGGCGCTGGCTCATCACGCTGTCGAACACGGTCTGGTAGATGCGCACGATGATGTCTTCGCCCGCTTCGCCCTCCAGCGCCAGCTGCGAGGTGTCGGCCAGATCGTCGTGCCGCACGCGCGGCCGGCCGGCACGGCTCTGGCGTGCCGGATCTGGCTTGGGGGCGTGTTCCTGGGGCTTGCCAGTGCGGGAAGACGGCCTGGAAGTCTTGCGGGGAGAAAGGTCGCTCATCGTCTCGTCGAATGGTGGATCTTGCCCGGTCTCAGTGCGCAGCCTGGAGATTGCGCCACAGGCGGGTCGCCAGCCCGATCAGGGCCAGGTCGCTGCCGGCCGGGCCGAGCAATGATACGCCGATCGGCAGCCCGGCGGGAGTGGTGAAGGGCATGCTCACCTGCGGCAGGCCCGCCAGTCCGGCCACGCAGGTCAGGCCGAAGGTGCGCGCACGCACCTCATCGATGGCGGCGGCCGAGGCATCGCGCAAGGGCGCTACGCTGGAGGCCGACGGCATCACGGCCACCCCGTCCGCCCCCAGCAGGGAGCGCACGCGATGCCGCACCAGGTCCTGTTTTTCGCGCGCTGCGCGGGCGGTGTCGGCGCTGATGTGCTGCGCCATGTCCCAGCGCGCCTGCACCGCCGACCCGAATACCGGACGCGCCGAGCTGATCCACGCGCCATGGCATTGCCAGGCATCGAAGGCGGAGGCCTTGATGTAGGCCATGCGCCATTTCTCCAGTTCGCCTTCCTCACCCGACATGCGCATGTGTTCTCCCGGCAGTTCCGAGCGCAGCGCGTCGTAGACCCGTTGCACCACCGGCTGGAACTCGGGCTCGGCCAGTTCCAGCAGATCGAAGGGCAGCAGGACCTTGCGCACTTGCAATGAACCGGTCTTGGGTAGCAGCACCTGCCCCACGCGCTCGAAGGTGTCGGGATCGTGGGCCAGCCAGGTCGCCGTATCGAAGCTGGGACACAGCGGTGCCATGCTGGCCGTGGAGAGCAGGCCGAAACTGGTACGCAGCCCCCACACGCCGCAATAGCTGGCCGGCACGCGGGTCGAGCCACCGGTGTCGGTGCCCAGCGCGAAGTCGCACAGGCGCGCGGCCACCGCCGCCGCCGATCCGCTGGAGGAGCCGCCCGGCACGCGATCGGGCGCGGCGCTGTTGACCGGGGTGCCGTAGTGGTGATTGTCGCCGTGGATGCTGTAGGCCAGCTCGTCGGTCAGGGTCTTGCCCACCAGCGTGGCACCGGCCTGCAGCAATTGCCCGACCAGCGCATTGCTGCGCGTGGGGATGGGGTGGCTGCGCAGCCAGTCGGGGTTGCCCGCCCCGGTCGGGTGGCCGGCCACGTCGAACAGGTCCTTGGCGGCAAAGCGCAATCCGGCCAGCGGTCCGCTGGCAGCACCGGCCAGGGTGAAGCGGCCATGCGGCACGAAGGCGGCCACGTGATCATCGATCTCGAAGGCGGTGGCGGTGGTAGTGCTGGTAAAGGCCTGGGCGGTACTCATTGATTCTCCTGATGCGTCATGCCAGCTCAGAACGGCTGGCGCAGTTGTTCGAGGCTGTCCACATGGTCGCAGATGGCGCCGGGCGTGGTGAACCAGATCTCGCCGCGATCGCGCGCCGCCGCCAGGTGTTGCAGGGCGCCGCGCAGATGGCGCAGGCGATAGGGCTGGCCCACCAGATAGGGATGCAGGGCAATGCCCATCACCAGCGGTTGGCGCAGGGCCTGCTCGCGCATCTCGTCGAAATTGTCCACGATCATCCGGGCAAAGTCGCGGCCATCCATCTGGCGCGCCACGATCATGGGAATGTCGTTCAATTCCTGCGGGTAGGGAATCGACCACAGGGTTTCGCCGGTGCGGGTGCGCATGTGCACCGGCTGGTCGTCATGTGCCCAGTTGAGGGTGTAGCGATAGCCGCTCTCCTGCAGCAGGTCGGGCGTGACCAGACTTTCCGAAATCCAGGGCGAGAGCCAGCCCGTGGGCAGTACCCCGCTCCCGGCCTGGATGCGGTCGCGGCAGTGGCGCAGCAGAGCGGCTTCGGCCGACTCGTCCAGCTTGCCCTGTTGATGCGCGTTGGTGTGGCCATGGCCGATCAGTTCGTCACCCCGCGCGGCGAAGGCTTCGACCAGTTCCGGGCAATGATCGTAGAGCGCAGTGTTGATGAGCACGCCGGCGGGCAAGCCGAGTTGCTCGAACAATTCCAGGCAGCGCCAGGCACCGACGCGGTTGCCGTATTCACGCCAGGCATAGTTGAGCACATCGGGCTCGGGGCACACCGGCCCCAGCTTGGCCCCCAGTCCTTCCCCGAAGGCGAAGTGCTCGATGTTGAAGCCCAGGTAGACCGCCAGCCTTGCACCATTGGGCCAGCAATAGTCGGGCCGGCGATGGATGGGCGAGTAGCCGAAGCGGCCATGTGCGCGCAGGGCGCCGAAGGGGGCGCATCCCTCGTCATGGCCTGCGGCCTGGCGCGCGTCGGGGGGCAGGATCGTCGCTTGCATGGGGCCTCCTTACAGCTCGGCCAAACCGGCGCGCACCAGCAGGCGTTCGGCACTGTCGTTCCAGACATCCATCTGCACGATGAGCCCATGGCGGACCACATAGCGGTCCACGTAGCGATTGCCTTCGAAGGCCTCGCCATCGGGCCACACGCCGTACAGCGTGCCACGGTTGTAGACGATGGCCTGTGCCACGGTGGCGCCGGCCACCACTTCGGTCCCCTCGAAACGCTTCTTGACCCAACCGTAGCGCGTGGCATTGAAGGCGGCGCATTGCGCCGGATCGATCATTTCCCGCCCGCCGGTAAAACGGATCTTCAGCTCCGGGGAGACAAAGCGGCGCGCGGCCACCGGGTCGGGAATCATCAGCACGCGCAGGTATTCGTCCACCAGGGCGGCCGGATCGTAGGGCAGGGCAGTGGCCTGCGGGGTGATTGATGATGGTGCGGCGTGCATCATTTTCTCCAGGTTATGCACAAGCATTGTGCATTTATTGATTGCAAGTTTGATTGATTGTCAGCGGCAATAAAGATTATTAAATGACGTCACTATTAGAGAGATATTGTCGGCAAAAATTAAGTCTTTCTGCTGCGCTTGGCATAGCCCTTGCATAAGTCATGCCGGGCAGAGTCACTCTCACTTACCGGAACCTTATGGAGGCAACACCATGATCCACCTTACCCGCCGCACCCTCGTCGCCGTCGCTGCCGCCACCCTGGCCGCCGCGTTGTCCCCCCTGGCCATGGCGGCCGAGCCCATCAAGATCGGTCTGGTCACCGCGCTGTCCGGCCAGTCGGCCCAGGCCGGCGAGGCGCTCACGCGCGGCATGAGCATCGCCATCGACGAGATCAATGCCAAGGGCGGCCTGCTCGGTGGGCGCAAGCTGGAACTGGTGCGCCGCGATGACGAGGGCAATCCGGCAAAGGGGGTGGTGGCCGCACGTGAACTGATCTTCAAGGACAAGGTGGCGGTGCTCTTCGGTGGCCTCGATACGCCGGTCTCGATGGCCATCGTGCCCATCATCAACCAGCAGAAAGTGCCCTTCGTCGGTCCCTGGGCGGCCGGCACCGGAGTGACCAAGAATGGCGCCAATCCCAACTATGCCTTCCGCGTCTCGGCAGTCGATGAGCTGGTGGACAAGGCCATGCTCAACTACGCGCAGAAGACCTTCAACAGCAGCAAGGCCGGCCTGATTCTGGTCAACAACCCGTGGGGCGAATCGAATGAAAAGGGCATCGTCGCCGCGCTCGCCGAGAAGGGTCTGAAGCCCGCCGGCATCGAGAAGTTCGAGGCCAGCGACGTGGACGTAGTACCGCAACTGAGCCGCTTGAAGGCCGCCGGTGCCGATACCCTGTATCTGGTGGGTAACGTCGGCCCCTCGGCCCAGGTGGTCAAGTCGCTCGACCGCATGGGCTGGAAGGTGCCGGTGGTCTCGCACTGGGGCCCGGCCGGTGGCCGCTTCACCGAACTGGCGGGACCGAACGCGAAGAACGTCCACTTCATCCAGACCTTCAGCTTCTTCGGCAAGCTCTCGCCGGTAGGCGAGAAGGTGGTGGCCGAGCTCAAGGCCAAATATCCCGCCATCAAGGGCCCGGACGATATCACCCCCGCCGTGGGCGTGGCCAATGCCTATGACGGCATGCAGCTGGCGGCGCTGGCCATTGCCAAGGCCGGGTCCACCGATGGGGACGCGATCCGCGAAGGTTTCTACAAGATCGACCGCTACGAGGGGCTGATCAAGACCTACGTCAAGCCTTTCAGTCCGACCGTGCATGACGCCCTGCAAGCCGATGATTACGTCTGGGCGCAGTTCATCGACAACCGCATCCTGCCGGTCGGCATGTCCCGGTAAACCCCTTGGTCAAGACAATGCGCCGCCGCTGCCCGCAGCTTTGCGCGGGTAGGGCGGCGCCAGGAGAACGCGATGCTGCTGTTGTCGGCACTGATCAGCGGATTCGGACTGGGCAGCATGTACGGTCTGATGGCGCTCGGTTTTTACATGACGTATGCCGTCTCCGGCACCGTCAATTTTGCGCAGGGCAGCTCCATGATGCTGGGTGCCGTGCTGTGCTTCACCTTCGCCCAGACGCTGGGCTGGCCGATGTGGCTGGCCATCGTGCTGGCGCTGGCCGCCTGCGCGCTCTACGGCATGCTGGTCGAGGTGCTGGCGGTACGTCCGTTTGCGCGCCAGGGATCGAATGCCTGGCTGATGTCGACGGTGGCCTTGGGCATCGTGCTGGACAACCTGGTCATGCACACGTTCGGCAAGGAGCCGCGCAGCCTGCCCTCGCCCCTGGCACAGTCCTCCATCGAGCTGGGCGGCATGGGCCTGGGCGTCTATCCGCTGCAGTTGCTGATCCCGCTCGTCGGCCTGGTCCTGGCCGCGCTGCTGCACACCATCTCGCGCCGTACGCGCTGGGGTACCGCCCTGCTGGCGGTGGTGCAGAACCGTGATGCAGCGCGGCTGATGGGCATCCCCATCACGCGCGCCATCGCGGCGGCCTTTGCGCTCTCGACCCTGCTGGCCGGGGTGGCGGGTGTGCTGATTGCCCCGCTCTTGAACGTCAATGCCGACATGGGCACGCTGTTCGGTCTCAAGGCGTTTGCCGTGGCCATCCTCGGTGGCATCACCAGCGCCTGGGGCGTGATGATCGCGGGCCTGCTGTTCGGTATGGCCGAAGCGCTCATCACGGCCACGCTCGGTTCCGGTTACACCCAGATCATCACCTTCGCCCTGGTGATTGCGGTGCTGGCCATTCGTCCCAATGGCCTGTTCGGCCGCGCACAGGTGAAAAAGGTATGAATCGTTTACCCCATTCCATCGCCCGCAGTCTGGAAGTGGCAGCACGGCCTGCGGCGGCGCCTGCGTCGGGTCGCATCAAGCTCGGGCTGGGCACACCGGCTGCCCTGGCGTTTTCTGCACTGGGCCTGATCGCCGCCATCACCCTGGCCCTGTCGATCAACAGCTATTACGTCTTCGTGCTGGCCGGCATCGCCCTGGTGGCCATCGTCGGCATCGGGCTCAATGTGCTCATCGGCCTGACCGGCCAGGTCTCCTTCGGTCACGTCGGTTTCTATGCGGTGGGCGCCTATACCGTCGCCATTCTCACCACCAAGGCCGGGCTCTCGTTCTGGCTGGCCTGGCCGCTGGCCGCGGTGGTCGCCGGTGCGCTGGGCGTGTTGCTGGCCTTGCCCGCGCTGCGGGTGAAGGGGCCGTATCTGGCGATGATCACGATCGCCTTCAGCTTCATCATCCAGCACGCCATCATCGAACTGCGCGACCTCACCGGCGGCCAGAACGGCATCATGGGCCTGAGCGCACCAGCCTTCCTGGGTTTGCAGGCCGAGCGTGCAATTGCGGTGCTGGGGCTGGTGACGGCTGCGGTGGTACTGGCCGCCTACTGCTGGCTCTCGCGCGGCAGCTGGGGCGCGGCCATGCGTGCGGTGCGCGACAGCGAGACCGCGGCCGAATCCATCGGTCTCAATCCGCTGGTCATCAAGACCGTCGCCTTTGCCTTGTCGGCGGCGCTGGCGGGGTTGGCGGGCGGTCTGTTCGCACCGCTGTCCACCTTCGTCACGCCCGATACGTTCAGCTTCATGCAGTCCATTCTCTTCGTGCTGGTGGTGGTACTGGGGGGCTCGGGGTCCATCCTTGGCCCCGTGATCGGTGCGGTCATCGTGGGTGCCTTGCCAGAACTGCTCTCCAGCCTGGAAGACTATCGTTTGCTGTTCTTCGGTGCCTTGCTGCTGCTGGTGCTGTGGGTCGCCCCGGATGGCGTGACCGGCCTGCTGGGCAAGCTGGCGGCGCGCTTGCGCAAGCCGGTGGTTTGCGCTCGCGATGCGGTGCTGGCGGACGACGGGGCGGAAGTGGCGTTGCCGGTCCGCGCGCGCCGCACCCTAGCAGCCGATGGCCTGACGATGGTCTTCGGGGGCGTGCGTGCGGTCAGCGATCTGGGCTTTGAGGTCCCCGGTGGCGCGGTCACCAGCCTGATCGGACCGAATGGCGCGGGCAAGACTACGGCCCTGAACATGCTCTCCGGCTTCTATCGTCCCAGTGCCGGTCAGTTCACGCTGGGCCAGATCGCCCTGGCGGGATTGCCGGCCTTCCGCATTGCGCGTCACGGCGTGGCCCGTACCTACCAGACGTCGCAATTGTTCGGCAGTCTTGCCGTGGCCGATAACGTGGCCCTGGCGTGTGGCCGTGGTCGCCTCGGCGGGCTGCTGTCGGCGCGGGGGTTCATTTCGGGTGAAGTGCGTGCACGCTGCCGTGAACTGCTGGATTTTTGCGGCTATCGCGGTGCGCTCGATATCCCCAGTGCCGACCTGGCACACGTCGATCGTCGCCTGGTGGAAATCGCCCGCGCGCTGGCGACCGATCCCGATGTGCTGCTGCTCGATGAACCGGCCGCCGGTCTCTCGCGCGAAGACAAGACCATGCTGGCGCAACTGCTGACGAAGATCGCAGAAGCCGGCATCAGCGTGGTAGTGGTCGAGCATGACATGGAACTGGTGATGCAGATCTCGCGCCGCATCGTCGTGCTCGATGCGGGCCAGCGCCTGGCCATCGGGACAGCGCAGGAAGTACAGAACGATCCGGCGGTGCGCAAGGCCTATCTGGGCGACGGCACGCAGCAGGCGGTGGCAGCCGTGCGCGCAGCGATGAGCGGTGCGGATGAATTGCTGGGCGTGGGTGAACTGGTCACCGGCTATGGCGCCGAACCGGTCCTGCATGGCATCAACCTGCAGGTGCGCCAGGGCGAGATGATTGCGCTGCTGGGCGCCAATGGCGCGGGCAAGTCCACGCTCATGCGTTCATTGGCCGGCCTGCACCGGCCGGTACAGGGGGGCATCCACGCAGGTGGCGTGAGCCTCATGGATCTGCGCGCCGAACAGATCGTGCGGCAGGGCGTGGTACTGGTGCCGGAAGGGCGGCAGGTGTTTCCGGAACTGTCGGTGCTGGACAATATCCGTCTGGGTGCCTTCCTCTATCCCCAGGATGTGGAGGCGCGCGTGCAAGAGATGCTGGGCCGCTTCCCGCGCTTGCGTGAGCGCCTGCATCACCGCGCCGGTCTGCTCTCCGGTGGCGAGCAGCAGATGCTGGCCATTGCGCGCGGTCTGATGTCGCGGCCGCGCGTGCTGCTGCTCGATGAGCCCTCCCTGGGTCTGGCGCCCAAGGTGATCGCCGAATTGTTTGCGGCGCTGGATCAGCTGCGTCGCGAGAACATGACCATCGTGCTGGTCGATCAGATGGCTGCGCTGGCCTTGTCCCTGGCCGATCGTGCCTACGTCATCGAAGGCGGCCGCGTGGTGGCGCAAGGGACCGCCGCCGAGATCGCCGCCAATGATGCGCTGGCCAGGGCCTATCTCGGCGCGCACTGACTTGCTGCAAGGAACGAACACATGGAATCAACCCAGCCCTACGAGATCAACCTGCCCGACGTAATGGCCGAAGTGCGTCACGCCTTCGAACGTTACGAAGTGGCCCTGACCACCAACCAGATCGAGGTACTCGATGAATTGTTTCTCGAGGGGCCGCACACGGTGCGTTACGGCGCCACCGAGAACCTGGTCGGCACCGAAGCCATCCGCGCCTTCCGTCAGGGCCGTTCACCGAAGAGTCTGATGCGCAGCCTGCGCGCCACCGTCATCACCACCTATGGCCGCGACTATGCGGTGGCCGATACCGAATTCACCCGCGAGGGCGAAGTGCGCATCGGACGCCAGAGTCATACCTGGCTGCGTTGCCCGCAAGGCTGGCGCATCGTGGCCGCGCATGTCTCATGGATGGATGCCGCCAAGACGGTCCCCTGAAAGCTTTGCCGTCCGCGGGTATGATCCTCGCAGCAGTTTTCCCTACTCGACAAGAACATCAGGAGTCAGCCATGTTGTACAGCAAGACCTGTCTGGGCGGAATGGTCACCGCTCCCCATCACCTGGCCGCACAAGCCGGTGCGCAGATCCTGCGCGAGGGTGGCAACGCCGTCGAAGCCATGGTCGCGGCAGCGGCCACCATCGCGGTGGTGTACCCGCACATGAACGGTATAGGTGGCGATGGCTTCTGGGTCATCAGCGAACCGGGGCAGGAGCCGATAGCCATTCGCGCCTGCGGCCCCTCGGCGGCGCTGGCGACCAAGGACTTCTACGCCGCACATGGGCACAGTGCCATGCCCACACGCGGCCCGCATGCGGCGCTGACCGTGGCCGGTGCCGTGGGCGGCTGGTCGGCGGCACTGGAGCATGCCCGCCGTTTCGGCCGCGCCCTGCCGTTGCCGGTGCTGCTGGCCGATGCCATCCGCCATGCGAAGAACGGCGTGCCCATCACCCGCTCCCAACACGAGCTGACCCGCGACAAGTGGGATGAGCTCAAGGACCAGCCCGGCTTCGCCGCCACCTATGCCGCTGACGGCATCGCCGCGCAGGGCAAGGTGCTGAAACAGTCAGCCCTGGCGGACAGCCTCTCGCGCCTGGCCGAGGCCGGTCTCGATGATTTCTATCGCGGCGACCTGGCGCAACGCCTTGCTGCGGGCCTGGAAGCGGCCGGCAGCCCATTGCGTCGCAGTGACCTGGAGGCCTTCCGCGCGCAGGTGGTACAGCCGCTGATGGTGCAATTGACGTCAGGCCGCGTCTACAACCTGCCACCGCCGACACAGGGTGTCTCGGCGCTGATGATCATCGGTCTGTTCGACCGTCTCGGTATCAAGGAGGCCGACGGCTTCGAGCACATCCACGCACTGGTGGAAGCCACCAAGCGCGCCTTCATCCTGCGCAACCAGCACGTGACCGACCCCGCCCACATGAGCGTGGACGCCGCGCACTGGCTGCTGGCCGAGGCGCTGGACCAGGAAGCCAGGCACATTGACATGCAGCATGCCGCCCCCTGGCCCCATCCGGCCAAGCCGGGCGACACCATCTGGATGGGTGCGGCCGATGCCCAGGGCCGCGTAGTGAGCTACATCCAGAGCATCTTCTGGGAATTCGGCAGTGGCGTGGTGGTGCCCGACACCGGCATCGTCTGGCAGAACCGAGGCGCCAGCTTCACGCTGGACGACGGCGCCAACCAGCTGCAACCGGGCAAGCTCCCCTTCCATACACTGAACCCTTCGCTGGCACGTCTGAATGACGGGCGCACTCTGGCCTACGGCACCATGGGCGGGGAAGGGCAGCCGCAGACGCAGGCGGCGGTATTCACCCGCCACGTGCTGTTCGGCCAGAACCTGCAGGCGGCGGTCAGCGCACCGCGCTGGCTGTTGGGGCGCACCTGGGGCGATGTCTCCACCAACCTGAAGGTGGAGGGCCGGGTACCGGCCGCCACCATCGAGGCCTTGCGTCGGGCCGGCCATGAGGTCCAGGTGGTGGAGGATTACACCGACATGATGGGCCACGCAGGAGCGGTCTGCGTCCATCCGGACGGGGTCATCGAGGGCGCTACCGATCCGCGTGCCGACGGAGTCTGTGCCGGCGTCTGAAAACGCCGCACCCGCGCCAACGAACCCACGCACTGGCATCCACACTCCCGCAGGCGGCCTTTGTCCGCCTGCGCGGCCACACTGGCGGAGGGTGAAGATTCTCACCAAGACTCGCCCGCCGTTGTCTTTTTGCATTTCCCGTAGTGCAGGAATTGACGCTTATTGCGCTCTTTTGCCGCCTTTGTCTCCGCTTTGACTCGCGAGAATTGGTGATTTTTTTGTCGTGGAAAAAAATTCTCGAAGTTTTTCGGGAAATGCGATGAAAAACCATAGTTGTTCTGGCAAGATGCCATAAACCTATGCGGTTCACAGGGGAGCCGTCATGTATCAAGCCGCGTCGCCATTTTGTCTGAATTGAACAAGAATAAAGCCCCATCTCCGCCGAATCTGTCGTCGCTGATTACGCTGGGGGTGGTCATCACCGTGCTCATCACGACCGTGTCGGTACTGATTCTGGTGGATCAGTTCACCCGCGGCTATGCGCGTTCGGAAAGCGAAACGCGCATGAAGCAGCTGGCCTGGCAGATGCGCGATGCGCTCGAACGTGGCATGCGCGAGCGCGAGGTCGATCTGCGCCTGCTGGTGCAGCGGCCTTCGGTGCGCGCCGGGCAGGACCTGCCGCGTATCCGCCGGGTCTTCAATGAACTGCAGGCCAATGTCCCGCACTACGCGTGGATCGGCCTGGCACGCCCCGACGGTACCGTGGCGGTCGCCAGCAATGGCCTGCTGGAAGGGGCCAGCGTGGCCGAGCGGCCTTGGTTCAAGGAGGGCATCAACGGGGAATATGCGGCCGACTTCCATCCCGCCGTGCTGCTGGCGCAAAAGCTGCCGCCGCAATCCGATCCTTGGCGCTTCGTCGATCTGTCGGCGCCGGTTCATGACGTCGACGGACATTTACTGGGCGTGGTGGGTATGCACCTGTCTTGGTCATGGGCACGCGACATCGCTGCCAAGCTGCTGGATCCGACCGTCAATCGTTACGACGTCGAGGTCATCCTGGTACGCGATGACGGCACCGTCATCCTCGGTCCCAAGGGCATGGAAGAGCGCAAGGTCGACACCCCCAGTTGGCGCGCCGCACAGGCCGGTCAGGAGGGCGGTTCGCTGCTGGAAACCTGGCCCGATGGCCGCCGCTATGTCAGCGGCTACGCCCGCACTGGCCGCAACGATGGCATGAAGCTGCAATGGAGCGTGATCGTACGCCAGCCCGAGACCGTGGCGCTGCATGCCTTCCGTGATCTGGAGCAGCGGGTGATCCTGGTCGGTGCCCTCTCTGGGGCGGTACTGGTGATCCTGGCCTTCATCCTCACGCGTCGCCTGGTCGCCCCCATCAATGCCCTCTCGGCGGCGCTGGAGCAGCGCGCCGCAGGTCGTCCGGACGTTGCCATCCCGCAGGTCAACAGCTATCGCGAGATCCAGTTGCTGTCTTCGACCCTGGTCAACATGGTCGAGCGAGAAGAAGCCTATCTGCGCGAAGTGCGTTCGCTCAACGAAAGCCTGGAGCAGCGCGTAGCCGAACGCACCAGCCGCCTGCATGAAACCGCCAGTGCCCTGCAGCAGGCGCTGGACCAGCAGCAGGCCAACCAGATCCAGCTCGAAGAAAGTGCCGCCGAGTTGCGCGCCATCCTCGAAAACGCCCAGGATGCCTTCATCGCCGCCGACGAACAGGGCCGCGTGGTCGAGTGGAACCGCCAGGCCGAACTGCTCCTGGGCTGGCCGCGTGACCAGGCCATGGGGCGCGACATGGCCGAACTCATCATCCCGCCGGACATGCGTGCGGCCCATAACCGCGGCATGGCGCAGTTCCTCGAGGATGGCACCAGCGTGGTCATCAACAACCGCATCGAGCTGCAGGCCCTGCATCATGATGGCCATGAACTGCCCATCGAGATCACGGTCGGGCATGTCAAGCGTCAGAGCGGTCATCTGTTCATCGCCTTCCTGCATGACATTACCGAGCGCCTGGCCTTCCGCGACCAGATGCGCGAACTGGCCCTCACCGATGTGCTGACCAGCCTGCCCAACCGCCGCGCCTTCAGCGACCGCCTGCCCGAAGGCATGATGCGCGCGCGTCGTGCCGACCAGTTGCTGGCGCTGTTCTTCATGGACATCGATGGCTTCAAGGGCGTCAACGACCGTTACGGCCACGAGGCCGGCGACGAGCTGCTGGTGGAGTTCGCCCGTCGTCTGCAACGCTCGGTGCGCGATGTCGACACCGTGGCGCGCCTGGCCGGCGATGAATTCGTGGTGATCCTGGAAAACCTGCAGACCCAGGAAGATGCGGTCATGGTGGCTGAGAAGATCCTCCACACCATCCGCGAACCCTTCCAGCTGACGCACTCCACCGTCAACATCTCCAGCAGCATCGGCGTGGCCGTCTATCAGCCCAACCTGGATGGCGAAGTCGGCCCTGAAGAGTTGCTGGCCATGGCCGACAAGGCCATGTATGCGGCCAAGCGCCTGGGCAAGAACCGCGTCGAACTGGGGCGCGTCGGCGACGTCTGATCCGCCGGGCGGTAGCTCGCCCGTCCCTTGTTTTCCTTCCTTTTCCTTCCCTTTGCCTCCCGCGTTCGTCCCTGCTGGCGATACGTTTCGTCTCATTTACGGTTTGTTTACGCTCCTGCGCAAAACATTTACCGGGATTTGATGCTGCTTTCCCTATCGTTCGACTGTCTCGCTTTCCGCCCCGGGAAGCGAGCGCGACAACGTCAACAATGGAGCGGGAAATGTGGCAAACGGATTTTCTCTACATAGGCATGCTGGCCGTCTGCGGCCTTTCGATGTGGGCGTTCATCGCCCTGTGCAGCCGTCTGGAACGGCAGGAAGGCGAGAAGAAATGAACCTCATGACACTGCTGGGTCTGGTGGTGGCCATCGCCCTCCTGCTGTACCTGGTCTATGCCCTCATCAAGCCGGAGGATTTCTGACATGGACAGCAACAATTTTCTCCAGCTCGCCCTTTATCTGGTCATCCTGCTGGTCCTTTCCCTGCCGCTGGGCTGGTACATGGCCCGCGTGATGGAAGGCAAGTCCCGTGTGAACCGCCTTTTCGGCGGCATCGAGCGTATCTTCTATCGACTGTGCGGTATCAGCCGTGACCACGAGATGGACTGGAAGCAGTACGCCATCGCCGTCGTGCTGTTCAATGTCATCGGTGCCGTGGTGGTCTACCTGCTGCAGCGCGCGCAGCAATGGCTGCCGCTGAACCCGGCCGCACTGCTCAACGTCAGCCCGGATTCGTCCTTCAACACGGCGCTGAGCTTTGTCACCAATACCAACTGGCAGGGCTATGCGGGTGAAGCCACCATGAGCTACCTGACCCAGATGGCGGCCCTGGCGGTGCAGAACTTCTTGTCGGCGGCTACCGGCATCGCCATTGCCTTTGCGCTCATTCGCGGCTTTGCCCGTCACGGCAGCAAGAGCATCGGCAACTTCTGGGTCGACATGACCCGCAGCACGCTCTACGTGCTGCTGCCGCTGTCGGTGGTGTTCGCGCTGGTATTGGTGCAACAGGGCAGCATCCAGAACTTCCGTGCCTATCAGGAAGTGAAGACCCTGGAAGTGACCCACTACACCATCCCCAAGCTGGATGCTGCCGGACAGCCGTTGAAGGATGCCAAGGGCGAACCCGTGACCGAAGCGCAAAGCACCGACAGGCAGACCCTGCCCATGGGCCCGGTGGCCTCGCAGGAAGCCATCAAGATGATCGGCACCAACGGCGGCGGTTTCTTCAACGCCAATTCGTCCCATCCGTACGAGAATCCGACGCCGCTCTCCAACTTCCTGCAGATGCTGGCCATCCTCATCATCCCGGCTGCGCTGTGCACCAGCTTTGGCGTGCTGGTCGGCGATCGTCGTCAGGGCTGGGCCATTCTCGCCGCCATGACGCTGTTGTTCGTGGTGATGACGCTGGTGCTGATGTACTCGGAATCGCAAGCCAACCCGATGCTGGCGTCGCTGCACGCTTCCGGGCCGGGCATGATGGAGGGCAAGGAAACCCGCTTCGGCATTCCGGCCTCGGCGCTGTTCGCCTCCATCACCACGGCGGCTTCCTGCGGTGCGGTCAATGCCATGCACGATTCGCTCTCGCCCTTGGGGGGACTGGTACCAATGCTGCAGATGCAGTTGGGTGAAGTAGTGTTTGGCGGGGTCGGCTCGGGCCTGTACGGCATGCTCATCTTTGCGGTGCTGGCAGTGTTCATCGCCGGCCTCATGATCGGGCGTACGCCGGAATATCTGGGCAAGAAGATCGGCGTGTTCGACATGAAGATGATGTCCATCGCCATCCTCATGACGCCGGCCCTGGTGCTGATCTTCACCGCCCTCTCGGTGATGGTGGACGCGGGCCTGGCCGGTATTGCCAACCCCGGCGTGCACGGCTTCTCGGAAATCCTCTACGCCTTCAGCTCGGCGGCCAACAACAACGGCAGCGCCTTCGCCGGGCTCTCGGCCAATACACCGTACTACAACATCACCACCGGCCTGTGCGCCTGGTTGGGTCGCTTCGGCATCATCGTGCCGGTGCTGGCCATGGCCGGTTCGCTGGCCGGCAAGAAGCGCTTGGCAGCCACCTCCGGCACCCTGCCCACGCATGGTCCGCTGTTCGTGGCGCTGCTCATCGGTGCCGTGATCCTGGTGGGGGCCCTGACCTATGTACCGGCGCTGGCGCTGGGACCGGTGGTCGAGCACCTGCAGATGATGGCGATGTAAATGATTTGGATGGATGGCGCCGGGCATTGCGCCCGGCGGAGCAACCCGCAACGGATACCCTTATGACTACCCCTTCGAGCAATACTCCGGCCGGCAGCACCCAAGTCGCGCCGACCGATGCCACCGTCAGCGCTGCGCAGACCACGCGCTGGATGTTCGATCCCAAGATCGTCAAGCCGGCCCTGGCCGACTCCTTCCGCAAGCTCTCGCCGCGCGTGCAATGGCGCAATCCGGTGATGTTCGTGGTTTATCTCGGCAGCATTCTGACCACGCTGCTGTTCATCCAGGCCGTTACTGGCCGGGGTGATGCGCCGGCCGGTTTCATCCTCGCCATCGCCGCCTGGTTGTGGTTCACGGTGCTCTTCGCCAACTTCGCCGAGGCCCTGGCCGAAGGTCGCAGCAAGGCCCAGGCTGCGGCCCTGCGCGGTGTCAAGAAAAGCGTGCTGGCCAAGAAGTTGCGCAGTGCCGATTACACTCGTGGCATGGCGGTGGCCGACGCTGCACGCCAATGCGAAGTAGTGGAAGGTGGCAGTCTGCGCAAGGGTGATCTGGTGCTCATCGAAGCGGGCGATACGGTACCGGCCGATGGCGATGTCATCGAAGGCGTGGCCACCGTCGACGAGAGCGCCATCACCGGCGAATCCGCCCCCGTGATCCGTGAGTCCGGCGGCGACTTTTCGGCGGTGACCGGTGGCACGCGCGTGCTGTCGGACTGGATCGTGGTGCGTGTCTCGGTCAATCCCGGCGAAGCCTTCCTCGACCGCATGATTGCCATGGTCGAGGGCGCACGCCGCCAGAAGACCCCCAACGAGCTGGCGCTGACCCTGTTGCTGGTGGCGCTGACGCTGGTGTTCCTGCTGGTGACGGTGACCCTGCTGCCGTTCTCGATCTTCTCGGTCACTGCCGCCGGTGCCGGTGCACCGGTCTCGGTGACGGCCTTGATCGCCCTGCTGGTGTGCCTGATCCCGACCACCATCGGCGGCCTGCTCTCGGCCATCGGCGTGGCCGGCATGAGCCGCATGATGCAGGCCAACGTCATCGCCACCTCGGGCCGCGCCGTGGAAGCGGCCGGCGACGTCGACGTGCTGCTGCTGGACAAGACCGGCACCATCACCCTGGGCAACCGTCAGGCCGCCAACTTCATGCCGGCTCCGGGCGTCACCGAGCACGAGCTGGCCGACGTTGCACAACTGGCCTCGCTGGCCGATGAAACCCCGGAAGGCCGCAGCATCGTGGTACTGGCCAAGAACCGCTTCAACCTGCGTGAGCGCGAGATGGCCAAGCTGGGTGCGCAGTTCATCGCCTTCTCGGCCCAGACGCGCGTCTCCGGTATCGACATCGGCAATCGTCGCATTCGCAAGGGCGCAGCCGACGCCATCCGCAAGCTGGTGCGCGCGGCTGACCAGCGCCTGCCGGCCCAGGTGGAAAGCGACGTCGAAGCCATCGCCCGCCGTGGCGGTACGCCGCTGGTGGTCATCGAATGGAGCAACGAGGCCGCTGTCATTCAGCAGGGCGCACCGATCCGCATCTTGGGTACGGTGGAATTGAAGGACATCGTCAAGGGCGGCATCAAGGAACGCTTTGGCGAACTGCGTCGCATGGGTATCAAGACCGTGATGATCACCGGTGACAACCGCCTGACCGCAGCGGCGATTGCTGCCGAAGCGGGCGTCGACGACTTCCTCGCCGAAGCCACGCCGGAACAGAAACTGGCCCTGATCCGCCAGCACCAGGCCGAAGGCAAGCTGGTGGCCATGACCGGTGACGGCACCAACGATGCCCCGGCCCTGGCCCAGGCCGATGTGGCCGTGGCCATGAACAGCGGCACGCAGGCCGCCAAGGAAGCCGGCAACATGGTCGACCTCGATTCCAATCCGACCAAGCTGATCGAGATCGTCGAGATCGGCAAGCAGATGCTGATGACGCGCGGCAGTCTCACCACCTTCAGCATCGCCAATGACGTGGCCAAGTACTTTGCCATCATCCCGGCCATGTTCGTGGCCAGCTATCCGCAGCTGGGCGCGCTCAACGTGATGCGGCTGACCAGTCCCGACTCGGCCATCATGTCGGCGGTGATCTTCAATGCCCTGGTGATTGTCGCCCTGATCCCGCTGGCCCTGCGCGGGGTGGGCTATCGCGCCCTGGGCGCCGCCGTGCTCCTGCGCCGCAATCTCTTGATCTACGGCCTGGGCGGGCTGGTGGTGCCGTTCGTGGGCATCAAGCTGATCGACCTGCTGTTGACGGCCTTCGGCCTGGTCTGAACCTGATTTCGATTTTCAAGGAAAGTCACATGAAAACCTCGACTCCCCATCCTTTGCGTCCGGCCATCACCCTCTTCATCCTCCTGGGCGTGCTGCTGGGTGGCCTCTATCCCTTGCTGGTGACGGGCCTGGCGCAAGCCTTCTTTCCGCATCAGGCCAATGGCAGCCTGATCCAACGGCAAGACCAGCTAGTCGGCTCGGAACTGATCGGCCAGAACTTCACCAGCCCGGCTTATTTCTGGGGGCGCCCCTCGGCCACCGGCACCTTCCCCAACAATGGCATGGCCTCCGGCGGCAGCAATCTCGGTCCCACCAACCCGGCCTTGAAGCAAGCCGCAGAAGACCGCGCCAGGGCCTTGCAGGAGGCTGATCCGGGCAACAAGAGCCCCATCCCGATGGACCTGCTGACTGCTTCGGCCAGCGGCCTGGATCCCCACATCAGTCCGGCGGCTGCCCAGTACCAGGCCGGCCGCGTGGCGCGTGCACGTGGCATCACGGTGGAGCAGGTGCGGGCGCTGATCCGCGCCAACAGCCAGACGCCGCAATGGGGCCTGTTCGGCGAGCCGCGCGTCAATGTGCTCAAGCTCAATCTGGCGCTGGATGCGGCCGCACCCCTGCCCAAGGTGGACGCGGCCAGGTAAGTCCGGCCGCGCTTGCCGGGTGGCCGGTGGCATGCGTTGTGCGTGCCACCGGCTTTTTGCCACTACAATGCTCCATCCCTGACCGCCCGACATGAACACCCGCCCCGATCCCGACGACCTGCTCGAACGCGTGATGCGCGACGAAGAACGCCAGGCGCGCGGCCGCCTGAAGATTTTCTTCGGTTTCTCGGCCGGCGTTGGCAAGACCTTCGCCATGCTGGAAGCCGCCCAGGCACTGGCCGCGCAAGGCACGGACGTGATCGCCGGCGTAGTCGAGACCCATGGTCGTGCGGAAACCGAGGCGCAACTGGCCGGGATCACCCGACTGCCGATGCGCAGGCTGCCTTACCGGGATCGCCAGCTGCCCGAGTTTGATCTGGATGCCGCCCTGGAACGCCATCCCGGCGTGATCCTGGTCGACGAGCTGGCGCACTCCAACGTGCCCGGTTCGCGCCATGCCAAGCGCTGGCAGGACATCGATGAACTGCTGCGCGCCGGCATCGACGTCTACACCACCCTAAACGTGCAGCACATCGAAAGCCTCAACGACGTGGTCGGCCAGATCACCGGCATCCGCGTCTTCGAGACCGTGCCCGATCACGTCTTCGATGAAGCCGACGATGTCATGCTGGTCGATATCCCGCCCGATGAATTGCTGGCCCGCCTGCAACAGGGCAAGGTCTACCTGCCGCAGCAGGCCGAGAAGGCCGGGCGCCATTTCTTCCGCAAGGGCAACCTGATCGCCTTGCGCGAGATCGCTCTGCGCCGCACCGCCGACCGGGTCGATGCCGACATGCGCCAGTATCGCGCCGACCGGTCCATCGCCCAGCTGTGGCAGGCGCGCGAGCGCATCGTGGTGGCCGTGGGCAGCGGTGTCGGCGAGGAACGTCTGATCCGCGAAGCGGCTCGTCTGGCGGCCAAACTGCAGGCCCAATGGCTGGCCGTGCATGTGGATCTGCCAGGTCAGCATCAGGCCATGGAGGCGCGCGAGCGCGTAGTGGCCTACCTGAAGCTGGCCCAATCGCTGGGGGCCGAAACGGCCAGCATCAGCGGTGAGGAATTGTCCGCTGCGCTGCTGCAATTCGCGCGCAGCCGCAATGCCGGCAAGCTGGTGATCGGACAGGAAGCGGGCGGCTTGCGCCAGTTGCTGCGCTGGCCGCGCGGTACCCTGGCCCAGCGCATCGCCCGCAGCGGTGGCGAGATCGACCTCTACACCATCGCCCGCAGCCGTACCCGCGTACAGCAGGAGCGACCCGCCGACGACAGTGCCGCCAGTGCCGCCGAGGCCCTGCTCATGCGGCGTCGTCATGCACGCGGCACGCTCTGGGCGGTGGCCAGCTGCGTGGCCACCACCACGCTGGCCTTCGTACTCGATGGCAAGCTGCATCCGGCCAATGTCATCATGCTTTACCTGGTAGGCGTGATGCTGGTGGCGATGCGCCATGGCCGTGGTGCATCGATACTGGTGTCAGTGCTGTCGGTGCTGTCCTTCGATTTCTTCTTCGTCGATCCGCGCTTCTCCATCACGGTCTCCGATGCGCAGTACCTGCTGACGCTGGCGGTGATGCTGGCGGTGTCGCTGTTCATCAGCTCGCTCACCGCGCGCCTGCGCCGGCAGGCCAGCGTGGCCATGCAGCGCGAGGGGCGGGCCGCCAATCTCTACATGCTGGGCAAGGAATTGTCGGCCCTGCTCACGCTGGACCAGATCCTGGAAATCGGCCGCCGTCACCTGGCCGCCGTGTTCGGTGCGCGCATCGCCTTCTTCCTGCCCGACAGCGCCGACCAGTTGCGCCTGGCCGAACCCGAGCAGGACGGTGGCGGCGGGCATGTCTTGAAGAACGTCGATGCCGGCGTGGCTCAGTGGGTCTATGACAATGGCCAGGCCGCCGGCAAGGGCACGGCCACCTTGCCCTCGGCGGCGGCACTGTACCTGCCGCTGACGGCCACCATGCGTACGCGCGGGGTGCTGGCCTTTGCCATCGAGGCCGCCAGTCAGGAAGAGCAGCAACTCGCCACCGCCCAGCTGGCCCTGCCGGAGAATCGCCAGATGCTGGAGATCTTCTGCTCGCAGATCGCCATGGCCATCGAGCGTTTGCACTATGCCGAGGTGGCCCAGGATGCGGTAGTGACAATGGAGTCCGAACGCTTGCGCAATTCATTGCTCTCGGCGATTTCGCATGATCTGCGTACGCCGCTGACCTCGCTGGTCGGCAGCGCCGATGTCCTGGCCGCCAACGACCGGCTGGACGACGATGCCCGGGCTATGGCCCGCACCATCAGCGAACAGTCGCAGAAAATGGTCGGACTGATGAACAACCTGCTGGACATGGCGCGCCTGCAGGCGGGCGTGGTGACGCTCAATCGTCAGTGGAATGCGCTGGAGGAACTGACCGGCTCGGCGCTGCGCCTGCTGGCCAAGGCGCTGGAAGGCCGACCGGTGGACACGCGCATCGCCCCCGATCTGCCGCTGTTGCGGGTCGATGCGGTGCTGCTGGAGCGGGTGCTGGCCAATCTGGTGGAAAACGCCATCAAGTATTCGCCCGCCGGCAGCCCCGTCACCATCAGTGCACACGTGGAAGACAGCGATGGCCAGCCGCAGGTCAAGGTCTGCGTGAGCGATCAGGGGCGCGGCTTCCCGCCCGCCATGACACAGCACGCCTTTGAAAAATTCACGCGCGGCGACAATGAGTCCAGCACCCCTGGTGTCGGCCTGGGCCTGGCCATCTGCCGCGCCATCATCGAGGCGCATCAGGGGCGCATCTGGATTGCGCCGCAGGAAGCCGGGCAGGGCGCCACCGTCTGCTTCATGCTGCCGGTGGAGACCCAGCCAGCTTTGCCCGAGGAATAAGGACACTCCATGCAAGAACACGCAGGCAACATCGTCTTCATCGAAGATGATCCGCATATCCGCAAGCTGGTCAGGAGTGCGCTCGAACAGGAGGGCTTCATCGTCCACGAAGCCAAGAGCGCGCGCGAAGGCGTCACCGAAGCCGGCACCCGCAAGCCCGACCTGATCATCCTCGACCTCGGCCTGCCCGATGGCGATGGCAAGCAGGTCGTCAGCGAGATCCGCAACTGGAGCAGCGTGCCCATCGTGATCCTCTCGGCGCGCACCCAGGAATCGGAAAAAGTGGAAGCCCTCGACGCCGGTGCCGACGACTATCTCGTCAAGCCCTTCGGCATGCCCGAGCTGCTGGCCCGCATGCGCGCGCAGTTGCGTCGCCACGCGCGCGCTTCAGGCGCTGGCCAGTCCAGTGGCCGCTACCGGCTGGGTGAGGTGATGGTGGACTTGCCGGCCCGCAGCGTGACGCGCAATGGCGAGGCGCTGCATCTGACGCAGATCGAATACCGCCTGCTGTCTACGCTCCTGCGCGACGCCGGACGGGTCATCACGCACCGCCAATTGCTGGTGGCCGGTTGGGGACCTTCGCATGCGGAAGATGGTCATTACCTGCGCATCTACATGCAGCGCCTGCGCCAGAAGCTGGAGCAGGATGCAGCCCAGCCGGTGCACATCCTCACCGAGATCGGCGTGGGTTACCGGCTGGCCGACGTGGTAGCCGAATGAGCGGCCATCGCTGACGGATCAGGGCCAGTTCAGCAGCGGCAGCGCCAGACCGACCATCCCGATGCAGCCCAGGTTGAGCAGCAGGCGGTGGCGCTTGAGCACGAAGGAAAGCAGCCAGGCCCCGGCCACGAAGACGATGAAATTGGCCAGGTATTGCTTGCCGGCCGCAGTGACTTCCAGGTCCGGTGCATCGGCCAGTCCCGAGAACTTCCAGGCGCAGGCCAGCGCAGCCAGCACCGCGCAGTTGAAGTAGGTATTGACGGTTGGGAAGCTTTCTTCCAGATGATCGGAGATGTCCACGCTCTCGCATCGACCGTCACGGTACAGTGCATCCAGCCAGTGGCGCTCACCACGCCAGCGGTACAGCGTGGTGCCATCCTCGCGCGCCTGCTGAGCGTGGGGCGGGCCCAGGCGCGCGTTCATGAAGTCCGGCGCCGTGTTGCGCCATTCTGCGGTCCGGGCGGCGCGGAAGCCTTGCTCCAGTGTGCGCGCCTTGCGTCGCCGGCCCAGTTGCTTCAGAGCCAGCTGGGCCAGGGCCAGGGAATTGAACAGGTAGATCCATTGCAGGATGGTGGCGTAATCGGCTTGCATGGGCAGCTCGGCGTGAAGGGCAGGAGTGAGGATGCCGCATCTTGCCGTCAGCCTGACCGATTGTCCAGCCCGACTGGGGCTTGAGTCAGGGACTGCCCGAGGGTGGCTCCAGGACGATATGAACCTGGGGCCTGTTGATGAAATGGGTTCTAACTTTTCTTTATTGTTTGGCGTGGCCGATTTTTCCCTGCATATGGCCCCACAGTGTTTTCTTTGCGTCTGCAACCATCTGATCCCGGACGATACAGCCCGTCTCTGGTATCTGATGAAAACCTGATCAATCCCCCCGTCCGGGCCAGCTGGGCGCACGCTTCTCCAGAAACGCCTGTATCCCCTCCATCGCCTCGGCATCCATGATGTTGCAGGCCATCACCTCGGCAGCATGGGCATACGCATCCGGCAGCGCCATCATCTGCTGGCGATACACCATGGCCTTGCCGCGCGCAATCGAGACGGCAGGCTTGCTGCAGATCTCGCGAGCCAGCGCCTCGGTGGCGGCGTCGAGCTCATCGGCCCGCACCACTTGATTGATGAGCCCCCACTGCTCTGCTGTGGTCGCATCGATGAACCTGCCGGTAACAAGCATCTCGAAAGCCCGCTTGATCGGCAGGTTGCGCGTCAAGGCCACCGCCGGGGTGGAACAGAAGAGGCCCACATTGATGCCCGATACCGCAAAGCGCGCCTGGTCGGACGCCACCGCCAGGTCACAGCTGGCCACCAGCTGGCAGCCGGCGGCCGTGGCCAGCCCCTGCACCTTGGCGATGACCGGGACCGGCAACGCCCGCAGGGACTGCATCAGACGGCTGCAGCGGTCAAACAATTGCCGGTAGCAAGCCTGCTCGGGGGTGGCGCGCATTTCGCGCAGGTCGTGGCCGGCGCAGAAGGCGCGGCCCTGGGCAGCCAGAATCACGCAGCGTACCTGCGTATCTTGCGCCAGCGCATCGAGCTGCGCCTGCAAGGCCGCCAGCATGGCGTCGGAGAGAGCATTGAATTGTGCCGGCCGGTTCAGGGTGAGCGTGGTGATGCCGTGCTGGTCGTGGCGCAGCAGCAGGTCCTGGCTTGTCTCTTGCATGGTGTGGTCTCCGAATGGGGGCGCCCGTGTCATGTCATCGCCGGGCCTCCCGGAAGACTACCTCAAGCGCTGCTTCGATGCAGCCCCTACACCATGCCCAGCAGCGCCTCCAGGTCTTCGTCCTCACCCTGGGGGGCGGACATGTCGAGCACGCTCTCGATGTGGTGCAGGTGCGCCAGCATGGTGGCCACCGCCTTTTCCGTGCGACCGGCGGAGATGGCGTCGATGATGTCGCCGTGGTCATCATGGGTGCAGGCAGGCACGGTCGGGGAGTCGTACAGCACGATGATGAGGCAGGTCAGCGAGGCCAGCTCACGCATCATCTTGCTCATCACCGGGTTGTCCACCATGTCGGCAATACGGATGTGGAATTCCCCCGAGAGCCGGATGATGGCGCGCCGGTCGTTGCTGGCGCGCGCCTGCGCTTCCTCGGCCACATGCGCACGCAACAGCGCGATGTGCTCGGGCCGGGTGTGCTCGCACAGGTGGCGTAGCAGGGCAGGCTCCAGCATGCGGCGCGCGGCGAAGATGTTGCGGGCTTCCTCCGGCGTCGGGCTGGCGACGAAGGCGCCACGGTTGGGAATGGTCGTGATCAGGCCCTCATGCGCCAGCCGCGCCAGCACCTCGCGCACCCGCGTGCGGTTCACGCCGAAGATGCCGGCCAGCTTCTCCTCCACCAGCTTGGTGCCGGGCGTGAGACGGTGTTCCATGATGGCGCCGACGATGCGTTCATAGATGGCATCACCGGCCAGCGGTCGCACGCTCAAGGCCTGACCCGGGAGCGGGCTGGTGTCCGGATGCTCGTGCTTGCCGGGTTTCTTGCGGGGGCTGCTGGCGGGAGTCGGGCGCATGTTCTCTCATGGGATGACTGGGATTTGCCCGCCATGATAGCGGAAAATTGTGGGAATTGATTGTCACAAAATAATAAAATTAGGCGTACAAAAATGACTATGAAATGTTGCACTTTGGTGGGGCGTTTTTCTTGTCGTGATGGTGCAATCGGCTTCCTTTGGTGCGCCCGTCGGGATTGTCGGTCGGCAATGCAGAGTGGAAAGACATTCCGATAAGGCCGCTACAAAGGCTCTTCAAGAAGAATTCTCGCCGTCTGCGAGCGCGCTTTTCGGGCTGGCACAGGCTTTGCATAAACGGTGGCAATAGAAAATCAAATTGTCACAAAATAGCCTGTTTCGATTGTCCACCTGGGAGAAAACCATGCAACAGCAAGTCCGCAAGTCCCCCTCCGGCCTGTTCTTCAAGGCTGCCGCCCTGGCCACCCTGCTGGCCTGCAGTGCTCTGGGTGCCGGTTCGGCCATGGCCCAGGCCAAGCCCAAGATCAAGCTGGCCTATGCCAAGTGTGCGCACTGCATGTCCATGGCCATGGTGCCGGCGCTGGCGCAGAACGTGGACATCGAGGGCATCAACTTCACCGCCGGCAGCGATGCCCTCACGGCCTTGGTCTCCAAGAGCGTGGACATCGCCCAGGTGACTTACCTGGCCTATGTCAGCGGTCTGGACAAGGGCTTCGACCTGGTGGCGGTGTCGGGCCAGGTCAATGGTGGCTCGGAGATGCTGGTGGGCAAGGACAGCACGCTGGCCTCGGATGACTGGGCCGGTCTCAAGAAGCTGATTGCGCAATACAAGGCCGAGGGCAAGCCCTTCCGCATCGCAGCCTCGCGCGGCAATGCCCAGGACCTGCACATGCGGGGCGAACTGGCCGGCCATGGCATCGATCCCTCCAAGGACGTCCAGTTCGTCAACATCCCCAACCCGTCCGACCACGCCGCCGCACTCGCGCGCGGCGAGGTCGAGCTGATCTGCTCGGTCGAGCCCTTCGCTTCGCAGATCCGCATGACCGGGGTTGGCAAGCATTTTGCCTATCCCTATGACCAGGCGGCCGGGCGACTGACCAACCTGATCGTCACGCGTTCGGATGTCATCAAGGAGCATCCGGCCGAGGTCAAGGAGACCGTGGCGGCGGTGGTCAGGCTGGTCGACGGGCTGCAGAAGGACAAGCAGGGCTGGATCAACAGCATCGTCAAGGGCACCGGGCTGGATGCCAAGATCGCCACCGAGGCGCTCAAGAACGCCTATCCCGACTATCGCATGTACCGCACCCAGACCAAGGCCATCGCCGTGATGATGAAGGACCTGCGATACGTCTCCAGCGATGTCTCTGCCCTGGCCGAGAAGAACATGGACTACAGCTTCCTGATGAGCGTGACCGGCAAGCCCAAGACCGAACTCGGTTATTGATCCACGATCTGGCCCCAAAGGAATCATCATGAGCGGATGGAAGCAATCCCTGTCGGAAGCCAAGTGGCGCTTTGCGGTGCCGCTGTTGCTGGTCTTGTTCTGGGAGGCCTTCTCCCGCTCGGGCGTGATTCCGCCCGCGCTGTTACCGGCACCCTCGCGGGTGTTCGTGACCTGGATGGACTGGATTTTCGGCTTCAATGAAGCGGCCCAGGACAGCAGCGGAAAATGGATCTACGACGCCATGGCCAGCTGCCTGCGCGTGACGGCAGGCTACCTCATCGCGGCGGTCTCGGGCATCGCGCTGGGTGTGGCCATTGGCTGGTGGCGCTGGGTCGAACGCACCATCGAACCGACGGTGCAGATGCTGCGGCCGATTCCCCCGGTGTCATGGATTCCGCTGGCCATCATCTGGTTCGGTATCGCCAACAAGCCGGCCATCTTCCTGGTGTTCCTGGGGGCTTTCTTCCCGATCCTGATGAATACCGTCCATGGCGTCAAAACCGCCGACCGCAACCTGCTGCGCGCAGCCGCCATGGCCGGCGCAAAACAGAGCCAGCTGCTGCGCTTCGTGATCCTGCCGGCGGCCATGCCCAGCATCTTTGCCGGCCTGCGTATCGGCATCGGCAGTGCCTGGATGTTGACGGTGACTGCCGAGATGGTGGCCGTCAAGAGCGGGCTGGGCTATGCGCTGTGGGATTCGTATTACTTCCTGCGCTATGACCTGGTGATCGCGGCCATGATCAGCATCGGCCTGCTGGGTTTCCTGGCGGACTGGATCCTCAAGCAGATCATGCACTCCATGCTGCGCTGGCAGCACGTGGCTACCGTGCAGGGCAAGGGCTGAAAAGACGGCCTCGGGCTGTTCATCAACGATCAAGGACATCGCATCATGGCATTCATCGAACTCAACGATATCGTCAAGGTCTTCAAGGACCGCAAGCGCGGCACCGACATGCTGGCCATCGACCACGTGAGCCTGCGCCTGGAAAAGAAGGAATTCCTCTGCCTGCTCGGCCCCTCCGGCTGTGGCAAGTCGACGCTGTTGAACATGATCGCCGGCTTTGAGTTTCCCACCAGTGGCGTGGTGACCGTGGCCGGCAAGCCCATCACCGGTCCCGGCGCGGATCGCGGCATGGTGTTCCAGCAGGCCAACCTGATGCCCTGGTTGCCGGTCTGGGACAACGTCGCCTTCTCGCTCAAGCTGCAGGGCAAGAGTGCCGCCCAACGACGTGCGGCGGCACAGCCTTTCATCGAGACGGTCAAGCTCAAGGGTTTCGAGAATCACTATCCGAGCGAACTCTCGGGAGGCATGGCGCAGCGCGTGGGGATTGCCCGCGCACTGCTGCAAAATCCCTCGGTGATCCTGATGGACGAACCCTTCGCCGCACTCGATGCGCAGACCAAGATGGAAATGCAGGAAGAACTGGTGGCCCTGTGGCAGCGCTACGAGGGCACCATCGTCTTCGTTACCCACAGCGTGGATGAAGCGCTGATCCTGGCCACCAAGGTAGCGGTGATGACGCACCGGCCCGGTCGCATGCGCGAGCTGATCGACATCGACCTGCCGCGTCCGCGTGATACCACCACGCCCGAATTCAACCAATACAAGCGCCACGTGCTGAGCCTGATCCGCGAGGAATCGGCGCTGGCCCATGCCGACGCTGCCCTGCTGGCAGCCTGAAAGGAAATCTCATGATCCCACGTACTCTGCTCGGCATGCTCACGCCGTCCTCCAATACCACGCTGGAGCCGGTCACCACCGCCATGCTGGCCGACATCCCCGAGGCCAGTGCGCATTTCGGACGTTTTCGGGTGACCGAGATCGCGCTGTCCAATCAGGCCCTGGCGCAGTTCGACGACAGCGAGATCCTGCGCGCCGCCGAACTGCTCTCGCATGCCAAGGTCGGCAGCATCGCCTGGAATGGCACCTCCTCGGGCTGGCTGGGTTTCGATGCCGATGAACGCCTGTGCCGTCGCATCACCGACGCCACCGGCATTGCGGCCTGCACGTCGGTGCTGGCCTTGAACGAAATCTTCGACATCACCGGCGTGAAGCGTTTCGGTCTGGTCACGCCTTATCTGGACGAGGTGCAGGCCGCCATCATCAAGAACTACGCAGCCTCGGGGCTGGAGTGCGTGTCAGAACGCCACCTGCGCAAGCAGGACAATTTCTCTTTCTCCGAAGTCAGTGCCGACGAACTGCGTGCCATGGTCCGCGAAGTCGCCAGGGACAAGCCGCAGGCCATCACCATCTTCTGCACCAACCTGCGCGGTGCTCCGTTGGTGGAAGAGCTGGAGCGCGAGGTCGGCATCCCGATCTACGACACCATCTCCACCGTGGTCTGGAAATCACTGCAACAGGCCGGTGCCGATCCTTCGCGCATTCGCGGCTGGGGCAGCCTGTTCCGCGACGTGCGCTAGCGCTGGCCGCCGCTGCGGCAATTTCTTCTACCTCCCTTGACTGACGCACCGGCTGTTGCCGGCGGCGCGGGGTGATACACGCTTGTTGGAAAGGAATACAGATGGACAGCTTTGACCTGGTGATCCGCAACGGTACCGTGGCGACCGCCTCCGACATCATGCAGTGCGACGTCGGCATCAAGGACGGCAAGGTCGCCATGCTGGGACGCGGACTGCCGCCCGGCCGTGACGAGATCGATGCCAGCGGCAAGCTGGTGCTGCCCGGCGGCGTGGATGCGCATTGCCATCTGGACCAGCCGATGGAAGAGGGGCTGCGCATGGCCGACGATTTTCGCAGCGGCACCATTTCCGCTGCCTGCGGTGGCACCACCACGGTCATCCCGTTCGCGGCGCAGGCCAAGGGCGGTTCCTTGCGCGCGGCGGTGGAGGATTACCATCGCCGCGCCGAGGGCAAGGCGGTGATCGATTATGCCTTCCACATGATCGTCAGCGACCCCAGCGAAGAGGTCCTCAGGAACGAGTTGCCGCAACTGGTGCGCGAGGGCTACACCTCCTTCAAGATCTACATGACCTATGACGATCTCAAGCTCAATGACCGCCAGATCCTCGACCTGCTGGCGCTGGCGCGCCGGGAAGGGGCGCTGGTCATGGTGCATGCGGAAAATGCCGACTGCATCGGCTGGCTCACCGAGCAGCTGGAAGAAGCCGGGCTGACCGCGCCCAAATACCACGCCCATTCGCGGCCGATGATGGTGGAACGCGAGGCCACGCATCGCGCCATCGCCCTGTCCGAACTGGTGGACGTGCCCATCCTGATCGTGCATGTCTCCGGCCGCGAAGCCATCGAGCAGATCCGCTGGGCGCACGGTCACGGCCTGCGCATCCATGCCGAGACCTGCCCGCAATACCTGGTGCTGACGGCCGAGCACCTCGATGACGGCTACCACGGTGCCAAGTGCGTCTGCAGCCCGCCGCCGCGCGACAAGGCCAACCAGCAATATGTCTGGGATGGCCTGGCCAGTGGCTTGTTCACGGTGTTTTCCTCGGACCATGCGCCGTTCCGCTACGAGGATGCGCAAGGCAAGAAACCGGGCGGGCAGGAAGTGCCGTTCCGCTACATCCCCAATGGCACGCCGGGGCTGGAGACACGCATGCCCATCCTGTTCTCCGAAGGCGTGGGCAAGGGCCGTATCGATCTCAATCGTTTCGTGGCGCTGACCGCCACCGACCCGGCCAAGATGTATGGCCTCTATCCGCGCAAGGGCACCATCGCCATCGGCAGCGATGCCGATATCGCCATCTGGGACCCGCACCGCCAGGTCACGGTGCGCAACAGCATGCTGCATCACGATGTGGACTACACGCCCTATGAAGGCATGCCGCTGACCGGCTGGCCGGTGCTGACGATCTCGCGCGGCGAGATTGTGTGGCGTGATGGCAAGGTGCTGGGGACGCCGGGGCGCGGGCAATTCCTGCCCTGCGGCTTGCCGGATCCGGCCCGGCCCAAGGTGCAAATTCCTGGCTAGCAAGAATTTATAAACAATTTATCGATTAATTGTCAGTTTGGCCTTTAGTGTGCGTGTCGCAAGCCGTAATCTGCATGGGGGGAGGATCGCCATGGATTGCCTGGCGGCAAGCTGGGGCTGCGTGGTCGTGTCATTCCCGCCAATGACGTCTGTTTCGCCCTTTCCGATAACGACCACGCCTCCACGCTCATGATGAATCGACTCTCGCTGAAGAAAAAACTCTGGCTACCCCTGGTGTTCTCCTGGATGGCCTTGCTGTTCCTCTCCATCTGGCATGCCTACCAGACCCGTGACCTGCAGATCGCCGAACGCCAGCGCGGGCTGGAGGACGTGACCGAAATGGCCTATACCACCGTGGCCGGCTTCGCCAAACTGGAGGCCGACGGCAAGCTCTCCCGCGCCGAGGCGCAACAGGGTGCCATCGCCCGCATCCGCGACCAGCGCTATACGGGCGACGGCTACGTCACCCTGGTGGGGGCCGATTCCACCATCGTCATGCACCCCATCAACACCAAGCTCGATGGCCGCAACATGCTCTCCTTCAAGGATGCCAAGGGCAACGAACTCTACAAGATGATCGCCGCCGCCGGCGCTTCGCCGAGCGGCAAGGGTTTTCTTCAATACTGGTGGCCGCGCCCGGGCAGCGACAAGCCCAGCCCCAAGATGGGCTTCGTCAAGCGTTTCAAGCCCTGGAATTGGGACCTGATCTGCAGCGTCTATTCCGATGACATCGAGGCCGACTTCCGTCGCGCTCTGGTGCAGGCCGTGGTGGTGCTCATCGCGCTGGGCGTGCTGCTGTCCATTATCGCCGGCCTGGTCTCGCGCAATATCTTCCGCTCCATCGGCGGCGAGCCCTCCGAAGCCGCCGCGATGGCGCGCAAGATCGCCGCCGGTGACCTCACCGGCAGCATCCGCACCAGCAGCGGCGACCAGCACAGCCTGGTGGCGGCCGTGGCCTATACGCGCGATCGCCTGGTCCAGACCGTGCAAGGCATCAAGGGGGCGACCGTGTCCATCAAGACCTCGGTCGATGAAATCGCCAACGGCAACATGGACCTCTCCAACCGTACCGAGCAACAGGCCGGTTCGCTCGAAGAGACCGCCTCGGCCATGGAAGAACTGACCTCCACCGTCAGGCAGAACGCCGCCAACGCCCAGCACGCCAACCAACTGGCTTCGGGTGCGGCCAAGGTGGCGATCCAGGGCGGTGAAGTGGTGGGGCAGGTGGTGCAGACCATGGCCTCCATCAATGCCTCCTCGCGCAAGATCGTGGACATCATCAGCGTCATCGACGGTATCGCCTTCCAGACCAATATCCTGGCGCTGAACGCTGCGGTGGAAGCGGCCCGCGCCGGTGAGCAGGGGCGCGGCTTTGCCGTGGTGGCTTCGGAAGTGCGCTCGCTGGCCCAGCGCTCGGCCGCCGCCGCCAAGGAGATCAAGCAGTTGATCGACGATTCGGTAGGCAAGGTCGATACCGGGACCCACCTGGTCCAGCAGGCCGGGCAGACCATGCAGGAAGTGGTGGCCAGCATCCAGGGTGTCTCCACCGTGGTCAGCGAGATCGCCACCGCCAGCCACGAACAGAGCGCCGGCATCGAACAGGTCGGAGAAGCCATCACCCAGATGGACGAAACCACCCAGCAGAACGCCGCCCTGGTGGAACAGGCCGCCGCTGCCGCACAGTCGCTCCAGGAGCAGGCGGAAAAGCTGGTCAATCTGGTCGGAGTCTTCACCCTGGATCGACAGGGGCAGGGGGGCTTGGCCGTGCGCTAGGGGTTGGCGGGCGCCTGCCCGCATTAACCTTCATATCGGCCGGAAAGGGGGCGGTTGCTGCGGAACGGCAGGCCGCCCTTTTTCCATGGGCTTGCAGTGGCTCCGGAGTGGTGCATGCTGCACCAAATGGGTCTTTGCAGACAAATAATCTGCAGATCAGTGCTTTGGCAGCAGCAAGTGCTGTCAAGATCCTTGTCTCCCCTCAAATACGGCAGCACTATTTGCCGCCTCTTCTCTACCATGAGAGCCGTTTGGATGCGCTGCAGCATGCCCCGGACGGCTCGGTTTACCGGCCTGCGGCGCTCCGCCTTTTCCTCCTGGAGCCCAGATGTCCACCGCCATTGCCGCACCCGCCACCGCCCGCCCTGTCTCCTCCCGGCCGCAGCCGATGAGCCGGCTTTTCCTGGTCTGCGTGGTCGTGGCGATCTGCATCTGGGGCGGCAACTGGCCGGTGATGAAATTCGGCAGCCAGTTCATCCCGCCGCTGTGGTTCGCAGCCAGTCGTTTCCTGTCGGCTGCCATTCTCAGCTTCGCCATCGCTGTCGCGCTGGGCAAGCTGCGCCTGCCGACCCGCCAGGAGTGGCCGGTGGTGGCTGGTGTGGGCGTGTTGCAGATGGGTCTCTTCACGGCGCTGGTGACGGGCGCCTTGCACTTCGTCATGCCGGGCCGAGCCTCGCTGATTGCCTACGCCACCTCGATCTGGGTGGTGCCCGGCGCAGCGCTGGTGTTGAAGCACAAACTGAGCACCCGGCAATCGCTGGCCACCGTCTGCAGCTATGCAGGCATGGCGGTGATCGTGCTGCCGGCGCTGCTGCATGCGGACCTGCACAGCATGATCGGCTACCTGATGCTGGGTGCGGCCTCGCTGTCCTGGGCCATGAACATTCTGCAGATCAAGCTGACCCCCGGCGTGAAGCTGGACTTCGACCTCCTGCCCTGGCAGACACTGGTGGCCGCCGTGCCGCTGTGCGGGCTGGCCTTGCTGGTGGATGGCGCACCGACCTTCCTGGCCGATCCGCACTCCTGGGGCGTGATTGCCTATACCGGTCCGCTGGCCACTGCGCTGACTTTCCTGATCGTGTTGCAGATGACCCAGCGGCTCTCGCCGGTGACGGTCTCGGTCTGCATGCTGGGTGTGCCGGTGGTGGGCCTGACCTTGTCCTCGCTGGTCTTCGGCGAGAAGCTCTCGGCCGATCTGCTGCTGGGCATGGGGCTGCTGTGCCTGGGGCTGCTCTTGCCGGCGCTGCCCGCGCCGGGCTGGCGTCGTACCCTGAGCAAGGCGTGATGCAGGTGCTCTTCAGCGATCGGTGAGGTAACGCGCAATGCGCTCGCCGAGCAGTTCACGCAATGCGCGCACCGTGGGCGAGAGGCTCATGCGATGCGTGCAGACCAGGTTCAGCGGAGAAGCCTCGCCGGCGTAATCTTCCATCAGGGCTTCCAGCCTGCCGTTGCGCAGGTCGGCCAGCACGTCCAGCCGCGACTTGTAGGCAATGCCCCGGCCCTCCACGGCCCAGCGGTGCACCAGTTCGCCATCGTCGCAGACGCGGTCGCCGTTGACCTGCACCTGTACCGGGGTGCCGTCCTGGAAAAAAGTCCACTGCGAATGCAGCATGTCCGACAGCAGATAGCGCAGGCAGTTGTGCTGGCGCAGGTCGGCCGGGGTACGCGGACGACCATGGCGCGCCAGATAGTCGGGTGAGGCGCACAGCACGCGGCGGTTGTCGGGGGCCAGGGGCAGGGCGACCAGGCTGGAATCTTCCGGCGGGCTGTAGCGGATGGCCACCTCCACCGGCTGGCGGAACATGTCGGCCACGCGATCGCTGATGCGCACCTGCAGGCTCACCGCCGGATGCTGGGCCTGGAATTCATCGAGCCACTGGCACATCAGGTTGCGCCCGAAATCCGAGGGCACCGACAGCGACAGGTTGCCGCCGACCACGCGCCTGCCGTGGGCCACGGCGTCGCGTCCGGCATTGATTTCGGCCAGCACGTTGCGGGCGTATTGCAGGTAGCGTTCGCCATCGGGCGTCAGACGCAGACTGCGCGTGGAGCGCGCCAGCAGGCGTGCGCCGAGTTCGCCTTCGAGGCGCTTCATGGCGGCACTGGCCACCGCAGGGGTGACATCGTGCTGGCGGGCGGCGGCGGAGAGGCTGCCGTTGTCGGCGGCACAGACGAAGATGGCGAGGTCTTCCAGACGAATCATGAGCGGCAATGTTGAACAAGGAGGATCGAAGTCCTCATTCTACTTTCAATTATTTTTTGAAAATGTTTCTGTCCCGCTCGGCTTTGTTGAAACCGCATCCTGCCCGATGATGTCACGCAAGCCGCACTCGCCAATTCATGAGCATTAAGCGCGCTTTAATGCTCAACGCCACCACCATTAAACGCAAGGAAACCCCATGAGCCTGCTCCAAGCCGCCCGCAAACGTCACTCCACCAAAGCCTTCGATCCCAGCCGCAAGGTCCCCGAGAACATCATCGCCGAACTGCGCGAGCTGCTGCGCCTGGCACCATCGTCGGTAAATTCGCAGCCCTGGCATTTCGTGGTGGCTTGCACTGATGCCGCCAAGGCCCGCATCGGCAAGGCCGCCGAAGCCGGTCATCCCTACAACCTGCCCAAGATCCTAAACGCCTCGCACGTGCTGGTGCTGTGCGCCCGCACCGCCATCAGCGAGCCGCACCTCGACGCCGTGCTGGAGAAAGAAGACGCCGATGGCCGCTTCGCCAATGCCGAGGCCAAGGCCGGCCAGCACGGCTCGCGCCTGCTCTACAGCAACCTGCATCGCTATGAATTGAAGGATGCCCAGCACTGGATGGAAAAGCAGGTCTACCTGGCGCTGGGCACGCTGCTCTTGGGCGCGGCCGAACTGGAAGTGGATGCCGTGCCGATGGAAGGTTTCAATGCCAAGGTGCTGGATGAGGAACTGGGCCTGCGCGAGAAGGGTTTCACCAGCGTCGTGCTGGTCGGCCTGGGCTACAGCGGTGCCGATGACTTCAATGCCAAACTGCCGAAGTCGCGCCTGGCTGCGGAGACCGTCTTCACTGATCTGTAACCGGCATCACGCGCTGGTCCCTCACACCTGATGGATCAGCGCATTGGCTGCCTGCTGCAAGGCGGGCAGCACGCGCGCCAGCGTCTGTTCCTGCGATTCCACCGCCAGCGGGAAGCTCAGGCTGAGCGCACCCACCACCTTGGCATGGCGATTCTTGAGCGGCACCGCAATGCCGCGTACTCCCGTCTGCAATTGCTGCTCCACCAGGGCATAACCCTGCTGGCGTGCCTGCGCGATCAGCTCGTAGAGGCGATCCGGATCGGTGATGGTGTGGGGCGTGAAGGGCGTCATGGCACAGGTGGCCAGCCAGTCGCGCACCTGCTGTTCGGGCAGGGCACCGAGCATCACGATGCCCGGTGAGGCCAGTTGCGCCGGTACCCGTGCGCCCAGCACGAAGCCGGTGGTCATCACCCGCGTGGTGCCGTTGCGGGCGATGAAGACCAGGTCCCAGCCATCGAGCACGCTGGCATAGACGGCTTCGCCGGTCTGCCCGGTGATCTGCTGGAGATGCGGTTGCAGGATGCGCGGCAGCGGCGCCGAATCGAAATACGACCAGCCCACTTTCAGCACCCGGGGCGTGAGTGCGAAGGTCTTGCCTTCGCTGTGCAGGTAGCCCAGGTGTTCCAGCGTGAGCAGATAACGTCGTGCGGCGGTGCGTGAGAGGCCCGTGCGTGCTGCCACCTGCGCCGAGGTCATGCGCTGGTTGTCGTAGTCGAAGGCTTCCAGGATCAGCAATCCCTTCTCCAGTCCGGCAATCCAGTCGCGCCGGGCCAGGCCGCCCTCGCCAGCCTCGCTGCTGTCTTCCGGCAAGTCGATCTTCTCCCGTTCGCTCATCGCTGACCCCTCGTCCTCATACCCACATCATCAGCGTATTGGCCGTGGTCTGCAGCGCCGGTACGCCGCGTGCGATGGCTTCCTCGCGCGAGCAGGCGGCGATGTTGGAGGTCACGCTCAAGGCGCCGATGACGCGGCCATTGCGGTTCTTGACCGCAATGGCGATGCCGCGCATGCCCATCTCGAACTGGTTCTCGGTAATGCCATAGCCCTGCTTGCGCATGGTGACGATCTCGGTGAACAGGGCGGCCTTGTCGGTCATGGCCATGTGGGTGTGCGGGATCAGGGTCACGCGGTCCAGATAGGCGGCGATCTCGGCATCCTCGCGCATGCCCAGCAGCACGCGCCCGGCCGTGGTGGTGTAGGCCGGCAGGCGCGTGCCCGGCTCGAAACCGGCATTGACCAGCTGCGCAGCCGTCACGCGGGTGACGTAGACGATCTCGTCGCCATCGAGCAGGGAGAAATTGGTGGACTCCTGCAACTGCTGGGTCAGCCGTTGCAGGAAGGGCACCACCGCGCGCGGCACGCGGGCCGATTCCAGATAGGACTGGCCCAGGTTCAACAGACGCGGCATGAGCCAGAACTTCTTGCCGTCCGAGGCCGCCATGCCGGTGTGCACCAGCGTGAGCAGATAACGGCGCGCGGCGCTGCGGGTCAGGCCCACGCGCTCGGCCACCTCGCTGGCCGTCAGCTGTGGTGAATCGCTGTTGAAGGCGGTGATGACATCAAATCCCTTCATCAATCCTTCGATCAGGTCACGTTTCTGGATGTCCAGTTCCACGGAGGTTTGGTCGATCATCGTAAAAAAAGTCCAGAAATGAGTGATTGGCGAACAAGTTGCGCGATTATCGCACGTTTGGGCGTATGTCGGCCTTTTTGCGGGGGTGGGGCTTGGCTATACTCGGCTCCGAGACAAATCATCGGGATCATGATGAACACCATAGAAAACAATCCTGTCCCCACCAATCCGCTGGGCATCGATGGCATCGAGTTCATCGAATACGCCACCAGCGAGCCGCTGGCGCTGGGCGCGGTGCTTGAGCGCATGGGTTTCGAGCAGGTTGGTCGCCATCGCTCGCGTGAGGTGGTGCTCTACACCCAGGGCGGGATGAACGTGATCGTCAACGCCGATGTGTCGGCCTGGTCCGGTTTCGATCACGAGGTGCAGGCCACCAACCTGAGCGCCATCGCGCTGCGCGTGCGCGATGCCAACGAGGCCTATCGCCGCGTCACCGAACTGGGTGCCTGGCCGATTCCCACGCGCGCCGGGGCGATGGAACTGAACATCCCGGGTGT
Source organism: Herbaspirillum sp. FG34 (assembly GCF_057809315.1). Lineage (NCBI taxonomy): Bacteria > Pseudomonadati > Pseudomonadota > Betaproteobacteria > Burkholderiales > Oxalobacteraceae > Herbaspirillum > Herbaspirillum sp. FG34. Next base: position 60,280 of record NZ_JBMDJS010000009.1, read on the forward strand.
TCATGGCTGTGGCGATTCCATCATCTACTTCGTCGACCGCTATCGCGATTTCTCCATCTACGACGTTGACTTCAAGCCTTCCAGCCAGGAGCGGCGCAAGACCACGGCGCTCTCGGGCATGCACTTCTTCGGGCTGGTGCAGGCGGTGGGGCCGGAGCGCACGCGCGAATGGATCGACTTCTATTCCTCCTTGATGGGATTTTCGGTGCTGCCGGAAGGGCAATTCTTCGGCATCCTGCCCAAGGGCATGCTGCTGGCCAGTCCGTGCCGCCAGTTCTACATCCAGCTGGTGGAACCGCCCGCGGGCACTGAAGACATCCACTGGGAAGAAGAGTGGCTGCGCCTGGGCCTGGGCACGTCCGACGTGCTGCAAGCCGTGCGGCAATTGCAGGAGCGCGGCGTGATCTTCGTCGACCGCGCACCCACCCAGATCAGCGAGCGTGGCGCGCTCACCCAGCTTTACAAGGGCGGCATCAGTTTCGAACTGGTCCGCAGCCAGAAAGACAAGAACTGAGACCATGAAGGAAATCACAGGCACCACCCGCATCTTCCCTGTCATCGGCTGGCCGGTGGAACAGGTGAAGGCACCGACCTTGTTCAACGCTTACTTCAGGCATCACGATCTGGATGCGCGCGTGATCCCGTTCAAGATCGAACCCGAGCGCTATTGCGAAGCCGTGCGCATGTTCATGAAGACGGAAAACGTCGGCGGCATCTTCGTCTCCATTCCGCACAAGCCCATGACGCTCGATGCCGTCCAGCAGGCCACCCTGCGCGCCCGTGTGGCCGGCGCCTGCAATGCGGTCTACCGCGATGCCGATGGCGTGATCTGGGGCGACCTGATCGACGGCGAAGGTTTCATCCGCGCACTGGCGCGCACGGCCGCGGACCGTCCGCTGGTATGGAACAAGACGCGCGCCCTGGTGGTGGGCACTGGTGGTGTCGGTTGTGCCATCGTCGCCTCGCTGGCCGCGCAGGGCATCGCCGAGATCAGCGTCTTCGACACCCATCGGGCCGGGGCCGAAGCCCTGCTGGCGCGTGTGGAAGCGGCCTATCCGGCGACCCGCGTGCGCTTTGCGCCACCGGACGCCAGCGGTGTTGACCTGCTGGTGAACTGTACGCCGCTGGGCATGCACGCGGGCGACCCGATGCCCTTTGCGCTGGAAGGCGTGAGTGCCGGGGCCATCGTGGCCGACTGCGGCATGAAGATCGAGATGAGCCAGTTGCTGGTGCAGGCCCGGGCCAAGGGCTGCCGCATCCAGAAGGGCAAGGAAATGCTCATCGAGCAGGCGCCGTTGTACCTCGAACTGTTCGGCTGGCCGGGCGTGGCTGCCGACGATTTCCGTCATCTGGAGGCATTGTGAACCTCGACAATTTCGGTATGGACACCATCACCCTGCCGGGTGGACTGGAATCCAAGCTGGCGGCTTCGAAGGCAGCCGGTTTCTCGCAGCTCATGCTGTGGTCCAAGGATCTGGTCGCGTATCCCGGCGGGCTGGAAGCGGCGGTGAGGCTGGTGCGCGAGAGCGGCGTGCGCGTCACCGGCATCCAGGTCATGCGCGATTACGAAGGTCTGCAGGGCAGCCTGCACGACTACAAGGTGGACGTGGCGCGCAACCTGCTGCAGATCTGCAAGGCGGTCGGCGCGCCGCTGCTGATGGTGTGCTCCTCGACCTCGCAGCATGCCAGCGGCGATACGCGCCATATCGCGCGCGACCTCGCCAAGCTGGCCAACCTGGCGGTGCCGCTGGGCATTCGCGTGGGCTTCGAAGCCTTGTCCTGGGGGCGTCACATCAATCAATACATGCAGGCCTGGGAAGTGGTGGAGATGGCCGATCACGCCAACCTGGGTGTGGTGATCGATTCCTTCCACATCCTCGCCAATGGCGGCGCGCTGGAAGACCTGGAGGCCATTCCCGGTCGCCGCATCGTGATGGTCCAGTTGTCGGATTTCATGTGGCGCGAGATCCGCACGCCCGAAGAACGGCTGGAGACGGCGCGCCATCTGCGCGTCTTCCCCGGTGAGGGCGAGCATTCGCCGGAACTGTCGGACATGGTGCGACGCCTGCATCGCGGCGGCTATCGCGGCGACTACAGCTTTGAAGTGTTCAATGACGATTACCTGCAGATGTCGCCGGCCGTGGTGGCCGAGCGTGCGCGCCGGTCCGCCAAGTGGGTGACCGATCAGGTCTTGCGGCGCGGCTTGCGGGCACGTGAGCCGGTGGCGGCGTGAACGCACTGCGTGATCTTTAACCTGCAGTCAACAATCAGTCATCGGCATTACCGCCGGCTCGCCACAACAAGACCATAGCGAGCGGGTTTGACGATGCGGCACCGTCTCCCCTGGGGCCGGTGCGCATCACCACAACAGAGGAGACCTCATGACATCGCACCGTCCTTCATCCTGAACCACCGGCCCTCTCCCTGAACACGCCAGGGAGTGCGCGGGCCCCTGCCCATTCTCCCGAACCGGACATGCCGCGCTGTGCGTCGGCAGGGGACCTGTTGCGTGCGCCGGGAGTGCGGCCCGCTCTACCACCACAACCACCACAACAACCACAACAACCACAAACAACAGAGATCAGAGACATGAAACCACGATCCGAATGCGCATCGCGCAACTTGCGGACCCCCGTCGCCATGGGCCTGCTGCTGGCCGCATCCACTGCGGCACTGGCCCAGAGCAGCAGCAACGTCACCTTGTACGGCACCGTCGATCAGTACCTGGGCTACATGCACAGCAGCAGCGGCAAGAGCCTGTGGGCGCTCAACGATGGCGCCATCCTGCGCAGCCGTATCGGCGTCAAAGGCGTGGAAGACCTGGGTGGCGGCTATGCGGCCACCTTCACGCTGGAAAACGGTTTTGCCGGTGACACCGGTGGCCTGGCCGACAGCACGCGCCTGTTCGACCGCCAGTCCTGGGTCGGCATCAGGACGCCCGCCGCAGGCGAGTTCCGCATCGGCCGCCAGAACAGCGTGCCCTTCTTCATCGGTGGCGCCATCGACTATACCGAGCGCACCACCTACGGTTCCATCATCAATACCTTCGGCGTGCCCTCGCGTTTCGACAATGACTTGTCGTGGAAGTCGCCGCGCTGGGCCGGCTTCCAGTTCGACATCCACTACGCCATGCCGGAGACGGCCGGCGAGGGACCGGGCCGCCGAGGTGTCTACCAGTTCGGTCTGGATTACACTAACGGCCCGTATCGCGCCGGTTATGCCGGTGTGGTGACCAAGCCCAATGCCGGCGGCCTCTACAGCAATACGGTGCAATACCATAACGTGTATGCCGACTACGACTACGGCCCGGGCAAGATCTACCTGGCCTACGTACGGAGCAATAACACCACCGCCAACGCCAACGGCAACAATGCCGCGACCATCCTCAACAATGTCAGCAATCCCAACAACTTCTTTGCCGGTAACGATCCGAATATCCAGCGCTTCTACAACGTCTATCAGGTCTCGGCGGACTATCGCCTGACCCCGCAGCTGCGCATCGGCGCGCTGTATGGCGTGATGGTCGACACCTCTCACAAGGACGGTGGTGCACAGGGCGGCAACGTGGGCGCCTACTATGACCTCTCCAAGCGGACCACGCTCTATGGATTCGCCAACTACATGAAGAACCAGGCTAACGCCGGCTGGCGCTTCAGCGGCTCGGCCGGACCGGGCAGCAACCTGGCCGGGGCCGACATCAATGGCAAGAGCCTGATCGGCTTGCAGATGGGCATCCTGCATCGCTTCTGAACGACGCCATTTCCTTATACCGGCAAGCCGGTCCGCATCTTCCCGACAAAACGGACGGCTTGCCCAGCATCATCACGGAGACACCATGCAATCCTCTCATTCCCGCGATCAGTCGCAGCAGAGCAAGAAGGCCGCCGCCAGCGGCTGGATCGGCTCGGCGCTCGAATACTATGACTTCTTCATCTATGCCACCGCCGCTTCACTGATTTTCCCGCAGCTGTTCTTCCCCAAGGGCGATCCGACTACGGCCATCATCGCCTCCCTGGCCACCTATGGCGTGGGCTATGTGGCGCGTCCCATCGGCGCTTTCGTGCTGGGCCACCTGGGCGACACTCATGGCCGCAAGAAGGTGTTGCTGTGGTGCATGTTTCTGATGGGTTTTTCCACCATCGGGGTGGGGCTGTTGCCGACCTATGACCAGGTCGGCCTGTGGGCACCTGCATTGCTGGTCATCATGCGCCTGGCGCAAGGCTTCGCGGTGGCCGGTGAAATCTCCGGCGCCAGTTCCATGATCCTGGAGCACTCGCCCTTCGGACGGCGCGGCTATTTTTCCAGCTTCACCCTGCAAGGGGTGCAGGCCGGACAGATCCTGGCTGCCGCCGTCTTCCTGCCGCTGGCGCATTACATGCCAGCTGAACAGTTCAACGTGTGGGGCTGGCGCATTCCCTTCCTGCTGAGTTTCCTGGTCATCATCGCCGGCTGGATCATCCGCCGCACGGTCGAGGAAACCCCGCTCTTCAAGGCCGCTGACAAGAAGGAACTGCAGCGTCGCTCGCCGGTGGTGGAAGCCTTCCGCGACAGTTCGCCCGACATGCTGCGCGTGGTCTGCATGGCGCTCATGAACGTGATCCCGGTGGTGGCCACCATTTTCGGTGCCGCCTATGCGGTGCAGCCGGCCTATGGCATCGGCTTCGCCAAGGATGTCTACCTGTGGATTCCGGTGGTGGGCAATATCGTCGCCGTGCTGGTCATTCCCTACGTGGGCAAGCTGTCGGACCGCATCGGCCGTCGTCCACCCATCATCATCGGCTCGCTGCTGGCCGGGCTGTTCGCCTTCGCCTACCTGTATGCGATCAGCATCCGCAATGTCGAGCTGGCCTTCGTGATGTCGATTCTGATGTGGGGCGTGGTCTATCAGGGTTACAACGCGGTCTTCCCGAGTTTCTATCCGGAACTGTTCCCGGCCCGTTCGCGGGTCTCGGCCATGGCCATTGCGCAGAACGTCGGGACCGCCATCACCGCCATGCTGCCGGCGCTCTTTACCGCCGTGGCGCCCCCCGGCTCGCACAACATCTGGCTCACCGTGGGCAGCATTGCCTTCGGCATCACCGTGGTGTCGGCCCTGGCGGCGCTGTCGGCCCGCGAAACCTATCGCACCCCGCTGGAAAAACTGGGCGAGCCCGATGCCCAGCCCATGCCGCTCAACGAATATGAACGGCTGCGGGCCCAGGCCGATCTGGAAGGGCGTTACGCCAAGTCCTGAGGCGTTCCTGCCGCAGGGGAAGTGAAACAAAGCGCCGTTGCCTGAGAGGGCAACGGCGCTTTTTCCTTGGCCTTTTCGTATTGACGCTTTGCGCGCCTGCCCGCAGCGGCTCACTGGGGCGTCGATGGACCGCACGCCTGCTGGCGCTGCTGCCTGTCCTCGTTGGCCTGCCGCTGCGCCGGTGGCAAGGGGGTTTTCTGCTGCAGTTGCGCCTTCACCTTTTCACGCAGCTCGCTGAAGACATCCATTTCCAGCAGGGCCGTACGCTTGAGCAGTTTTTCCATCCTCTTGCGCAACCTGGCCTGGCTTTGCGCCTGCGATACCGCCCCCTCAAGCGGGCTGGCCAGTGCCTGCTGCATTTCCTCCGTCCATTGCCGCCGCCCCTGGTCCGACAGGCTGACCACGACCGAATCCTGGGTCTGCTGCGCTGCCGGCACCGGGGATGGACGGTCCGGATCGGGCCGGAAGGCGTGCCCGGCCAGCCTGGCCTGGCCCGGGACGATCTGGGAGATTGCTGCAGGCGTCACTTTCATGCGGCCCTCGAAAGGAAGGAAGATGCTCCCGTATCGGTACGCCGCTGGCCTGGCTTGAGGGATGTCAGGATCTTTTCTTTTCCTGACCAATGCAACTTTCGGCCTGCATGACAACCATAAGCAAGTAATAGGCAATCGTATAATGACGAAACTCATTAAATCTTTGCACAATAAAAACGCCGAGCCATCCTCCCCATGAGCCATCACCCATCGTCCCCTCACCGCGCTGCCGTCCCGACCTCACGGGCCAGCCGCATTGCGCTGCTCAGCACCGGTATTGCCGGGTTTGACGAGATCCTGGGCGGTGGCCTGCCGGCGGGCAGTCTCTACCTGATCCAGGGGCTGGCCGGTAGCGGCAAGACCACGCTGGCCTCGCAGGTCGGTTTTGCGCAGGCACGCGGTGGCAAGAAGGTGATGTTGTTGACGCTCATTGCCGAATCGCACGCCAAGATGCTCAATCATGTGAGCAATTTCGATTTTTTCGACGAAAGCCTGGTCGGCGACCAGATGCAGATGTTGAGCGGCTACGGCGCGCTGGCCAGTGAGGGTCTGCGCGGCCTGCTGCGCCTGATCAGCGCCGAACTGAACCGCCATCGTCCCTCCATGCTGATCATCGACGGCTTCCGTTCGGTGCGGGAGTCGGGACCGTCGGATCTGAACCTGTCGGAATTCATGCACTCCCTGAATGCCCTGGTGTTCACCATGAATTGCACTACGCTGCTGCTCTCGCCGGTGGAAGGCAACATGCCCGAGTCGGAAAACACTCTGGTTGATGGTGTGATCGAACTGAGTCAGTACGAGTCCGGCATGCAGCTGGTGCGCGAGATCAAGGTCTTCAAGCTGCGCGGCGCCAATCACCTGCTGGGCAAGCACGTCTTCGAGATCAACCAGAGCGGGGTCGAGATCTTCCCCCGCTTCGAAGCCACCGCCACCCGCGCAGGCAAGGTGCCGGGCACCTCGGACCGCTATGTCAGCGTGGGCATTGCGTCCTGGGACAAGTGCATCGGCGGGGGCGTGGTCAGCGGTTCGCTCACCTGTCTGCTGGGCAGCCCCGGCGTGGGCAAGACCCTCATGGGCCTGCATTTCATCGAGCAGGGTTTGAAGGATGAACAGCAATGCCTGATCCTGGGTTTCTACGAATCGCCCGAGCGCCTGCTGGCCAAAGCCCGCAAGGCCGGGATGCAGCTGGATGAACATATCGACAGCGGGGCTCTGCAGATGATGTGGCAGCTACCGCTGGAAATGCTGTGCGACGATCTGGCCAAGCGCATGCTGGACAACATCGCCCAGCGTGGCGTGACACGCCTGTTGATTGATGGCGTGGATGGCCTGCGCAGCATCGTGGTGCAGCAGCAGCGCATGCGCCCCTTCCTGGTGGCCTTGACCAATGAACTGCGTGCGCGCGGCGTGACCACTTTCATCACCGAGCAGTTGCCGTACTTCCGCGAATCGCGGCCCCAGGTCGATCCCAGTTCCTCGCAACTGTACGAAAACATGATGCTGCTGGAATACGTGGTCAAGGATAACGTCAACCGCCGCCAGATTTCCGTGATGAAACTGCGCGAAAACGGCTACGACGGCGCCAGCCGCCTGATGAACATCTCCGACGCCGGCATCGAGATCGATGGCCTGGTCACCCCTGTTGCCGCGCCGGTTGCGGATGGACGTTGACCATGTCCGGTGCGTCACCTCCCCAGCCGGCGGTCCAACCGCTGCTCCTGATCGTCGACGATGAGATCGACATCACCGACACCTATGCCATGCTGCTGGAGCTGCACGGCTATCGCGTGATGACGGCCGTGCACGGCGCCGATGCGCTGGTCAAGGTGCAGCAGGCCTGGCCCGATCTGGTCATCTCCGACTGCATGATGCCGGTGATGAACGGACTGGAGCTGTGTGGCGCCCTGCGTGCCTTGCCACAAGGTGCCGGCCTGCCCATCATCCTGTGCAGCGGTGCACCCGAACGTCACGATCTGTCGCAATCCAGTCACAATCTGTTCCTGCGCAAGCCGGTCTTCTTCGAGCAACTGCTGGCCGAAATCGAGCGCCTGCTCGGCACGCACGCCTGATCCCCCCACCCCTGATTGCCCCGGCGCCCATGGCAGAGCTTGGCCAGGGGCGGTCTTGCGCGTCTTTCCCTCACGCTCGTGCCGGGCACGCAGCGCCTGTCCCCGGATTGCGGTGACGCCATGTTGTCCGAGTTTCAGGAATTTCCTGATATCGCGTTTCATCGCCAACCATCACCATAAATCACGACAAGTAACCGTGACATGACGTGCGGGATAGAGGGCGGGAGGACAAGGTGGCAACGATCAGCAAGGCACCGACCGTATTGGTCGTGGAAGATCACGCGGAGTCGCGCGCGATGTTGTGCGGAATATTGCAGCAGGGTGGGCTGCAGGTGGTGGCGGCTGCCGATGGCGTGGAGGCCATCGCGCTCATGCCTGAGCATGTGCCGGATCTGATCCTGACCGACCTGGGCATGCCGCGGATGGATGGCATGGAGCTGGCGCGCTACACCAGCTCGCATGAACGTTTTTCCCGGATTCCGGTGGTGCTGATCAGTGCCCACCTGCCGGCAGCCAGTGCGCGACTGTCCACCATTGCCGCTTTTTTACTCAAACCATGCTCGGTAGACCACCTGCTCGGGACGGTCACGGACCTCCTGCGCCAACGGGCGCAAAGCCAGGCCAGGCGGAGTTTTCAGGTGTAAGGGATCTGCGAGTTTTTATGATTTTATTTGCAGATATTTTCTGTATAACGTTGTGATTATGGAAAGCATTTCCGCGCTCGCAGAAGGTCCCGGTTCCCGTCCGGGAGGGGCGCATGGGGATGCTCCGGCAGTCATAAAAACAGGTTTCGTCCGGAACAAAAGAGTGATGAAAGTACTTATCGTAGAAAGCGATCTCGACTGGCGTAACACGTTGAGCGCACATATGGGGGAATTGGGATACGAGGTCTCGGTCTGCTCGGCACTGGGGCAGGCCAGGGACACGCTCAGGAGCCGTCAGCCCGACATCCTCATTTCCGACATCGGCTTGCCGGATGGCAGTCTCCTGCCGGAACTGGCCTCGCTGCGGCAGAATTTCCCGTCCATGGGCATCATCATTCTCACCGCCGCCACGCGCAGCGAGGAGCGGGTGCGCTGCATGAGCGACGGCGCCGATTACTACCTGGTCAAGCCGGTCAAGCTGGAGGAAGTCTCGGCCACGCTCACGGCCCTGGCGCGGCGCATGAAGACCGCGCCGCACCAGAGTTCGCCGCAGTCCGAAAAGTGGGCCTTCAACCGTCGCTCCGGACGCCTCTCCAGCAATGGCGCGGTGGCGCTGCAATTCACCGACAAGGAAAGCATCGCCCTGGCAGCGCTGCTGCAAAGTCCCAACTATCCGGTCTCGCACGCGCAATTGTTCGACCTGCTGCGTTCCGGGGGCGAGGAATATGATGCCCATCGCATCGATGCGCTGATCTACCGCGTGCGTCAGAAATTGCGCTCGTTGCAGGAGGCCCCCATGCAGATCCGCAATATCTACGGCGAAGGCTTCCTGATGCTGCGCCGTAGCTCGACCGTCGATATTGTCCTGGAGTCCTGAGCCGCAAGAGGCTCGCGCCATTTTGTCATTGGCTTCACCTGTTACCGAAGCCCGCCTGGCAGCAGAGGCTGTCGGGCGGGCTTTCTGACTTGTTCCCGTCACTAGGGCCTGTTCACATTAAATCTGCGAGTGCGAGAGGTCGCCAAGCGTTGACTGCCTAGGCGCAGCGACGCGCCGTGGTGGTGCCACGGCAAGGAGCTGCAACAACGGCAGGCGACGCTTGGCGGCCTCTCCCGGAGGGTTGCCCCCAGAAGGCGCGCTGGCCGCGTTGCACGTCAGGGCTGGTGGCACCACCACCAGCCCTGACGCGCGCCTTGCCAACACGCCTTCTGGGGGCAACGCATCTCGCAGATTTAATGTGAACAGGCCCTAAACTTCACATCGGCCTGAAACCGTCAGGGATGCTGCTAGGTCCGCCAACGACGGCAAGAAATGCTGCATTGCGGAAGCTTCGCCGCTTTTGGGGTATCATTGGGCAAGTTTCGACGCCAAATCGTATTTCTTCGCTTTACGTTTTCCGCTGAATCTGTCCTTCGCAGACATGCCCAGCACTGTCCCGGCATGCCCTCTGCGCTTACCCGACCGAACAAGTTGAAGCAGGCCATCCGGCTGGCTGCGGCATTGCCATGGGTTCGCTGATCCTGTGGCGATGCTGGCGGCGCTCCGGATAGCCGCTTTGCTGCTAGTGAACCATCATGACCACTTCTGCCCGATCTGCTGAATTGACCGGGGCTCTGAACGAGTCCCGGCATCGTCCGCTCACTTCCTCCGACTACCGCACCCTGGGCCTGTCCGCCTTGGGGGGCACGCTGGAGTTCTATGACTTCGTCATCTACGTGTTCTTCGCGGCGGTGGTCGGCAAGCTGTTCTTCCCGGCCGACATGCCGGAATGGCTGCGCATGCTGCAGACCTTCGGCATCTTCGCCGCCGGTTATCTGGCGCGCCCGGTGGGCGGCATCATCATCGCCCACTATGGCGACGTGATCGGCCGCAAGCGCATGTTCACGCTCTCGATCTTCCTGATGGCGGTGCCCACGCTGGTGATCGGTCTCTTGCCGACCTATGCCAGCATCGGCGTGGCCGCGCCCATCCTGCTGCTGTTGATGCGCACCCTGCAGGGTGCCGCCATCGGCGGTGAAATGCCGGGTGCCTGGGTCTTCGTGGCCGAGCACGTGCCGGCCAACCGTTACAGCTTCGGTGTCGGATCGCTCACTGCCGGCATCACCGGTGGCATCTTGCTGGGGTCGCTCATGGGCATCTTCATCAACAGCGTCTATGGCCCGGCTGAAGTGGCGGCGTATGCCTGGCGCATTCCCTTCATTCTCGGGGGCGTGTTCGGCTTGGTGTCGGTGTATCTGCGTCGCTATCTGGAAGAGACCCCGGTGTTCCGCGAGCTGGCTGCACGTCGCCAGCAGTCCAATGAACTGCCCTTGAAGACCGTGCTGCGCGAACACCGCGCCGCCAGCTTGCTGACGGCCGGCATGACCTGGTGCCTGTCGGGCGCGGTGGTGGTGGTGATCCTGATGACGCCGTCCTATCTGCAGACCGTGCATCACCTGCCGGCCAAGCTGGTGATGCAGGCCAACTGCGCCGGCACGCTGATGCTGACCTTGGGTTGCCTGGCCATCGGCTGGCTGTGTGACCGCATCGGCACGCGCGTCAGCATGATCATCGGCTGGGGTGGCCTGGGACTGTCGACCTGGTGGTTCTATGGTCAGTTGCCGGGTTCGCCCGCGTCGCTCATCGCGGGCTATGCGCTGGTGGGCCTGTTCGTGGGCAGCATTTCGCTCACCCCCATTGTCTCCACCCGTGCCTTCCCGCCGGCGGTGCGCTTTACCGGACTGTCCTTCGCCTACAACATGGCTTATGCCGTCTTCGGCGGGCTCACGCCGGTGCTGATCTCGCTGTGGATCAAGGCTGACCCGCGAGGTCCGGCGCTGTATGTGATCGGCCTGTCCATCCTGGGGGTGCTGCTGGCCTTCGTACCGATGAGCAGCAAGGGCTACCGGGCCTGATCGCAGGCGCGAACGCAAAAATGACCAGGCCCGGTAGCGCAAGCTGCCGGGCCTTTTTTTTCTTGATGATGCCGTGGACGTGCAACGCGGCCAGCGCGCCTTCTGGGGGCAACCCTCCGGGAGAGGCCGCCAAGCGTCGCCTGCCGTTGTTGCAGCTCCTTGCCGTGGCACCACCACGGCGCGTCGTCGCGCCTAGGCAGTCAACGCTTGGCGACCTCTCGCACTCGCAGATTTAATGTGAACAGGCCCTAGTTGACCAGTTCCCGCTTCAGTTCGGAAATCAGGGCGGGATGCAGCGCGCCGGCACAGAGGAAGGCCGGCCATTGTCCCTTGACCAGATCCATCTCGCGTTCATCGCGGCACAGCAAGATGACCGGTACGTCGGCCAGCTGCTTCTGTGCCTTCAGGTAATGTGCCAGACGCAGACCGCTCATGCCTTCCATGGCCAGCTGCGCCAGTACCACGTCGGGGCGGTCCAGCGCGATGTGTTCGATGGCATCGTTGCCGCTGCTGGCGATCTGGATGTCGATGTCGTTGATGGCCAGCCATTCGGTCAGCGCGCGGCTGACTTCGGGCTGGCTGGTGGCAATCAGGGCGGTCTTGTGCATGAGTGGGCGCTCCATCAGTCATGAAGTCATGGGACAAGCTCATCATGCACTGCGGGCAACATGGCCGCCATCGGGGTTTTCCTGAGCGGTGGCTCAGCTCATGCTGCGTCCGGTAAGACGCATCGTGTCGCACAATTGGTTAATTGTCGCCTGACAGCGTCACATTGTTGTCACAGGAATGAAATATGATCCGCGGTCTATCCAAAAATCACGACGCGGGCGAGCACGGTGGAAAGTCATTTCAGTCTGACTCCGGCGACAGGGAGCAAGTTGTTCCAACCGACAGCGGGAGCGCTGGCGGTACAGGTGCCGGTCGTCCAGTTCGATGAGAACAACGCTGCCGTCCTGGAGATCTTCGGCCAGCACAAGGAGCTGGTCAGTCTTCCCGTGGTGGAACGGCAGCGGCCCATCGGTCTCATCAGCCGTCACATCTTCATGTCCCAGATGTCCAAGCCGTATCACCGCGAGCTGTACGAGCGCAAGAGCTGCATCGCCTTCATGGACAAGAACCCGCTCATCGTCGAGGCCGCTACCCCCATCGAAACGCTGGGCGCGCTGGCCGTGGCCTCGGGCGACAAGACCCTGGCTGACGGCTTCCTGATCGTCGAGCAGGGCCAGCTGGCCGGCTTGGGCGCGGGCCTGGCCCTGATGCGTGAACTGGTGAGCATGCAGGAAGAAAAGAACCGCCAGGTCATGCAGAGCATCGATTACGCCAGCGTGATCCAGCGCGCCATGTTGAGCGCCTCGCGCGCCGCCATGACCGAGGCGCTGGCCGATGCCTGCCTGGTGTGGGAGCCACGTGACGTGGTCGGCGGCGACTTCTATCATTTCGAAGCGCATCCCGGTGGCTGGTTTGCCGCCGTCGCCGACTGCACCGGTCATGGGGTGCCGGGTGCCTTCCTGACCCTGATCGCCTCATCCTCGCTGAAGCAGGCACTGGAACTGCATGGCCCGCACGACCCGGCGCGCCTCCTGCGCGAGGTCAACCGCAGCATGAAGCGTGTGCTCGGGCAGCACGGCCAGTCCGACAAGCCCTCCGAATCGGACGATGGCATGGACGCCTGTTTCTTCTGGTTCGACAGTGCCACCCGCACCCTCACCAGCAGCAGTGCCAAGATGCCGCTGTTCCTGCTGGTGGCCGATGGCACCGAAGTGCTGACCATCGAAGGCAAGCGTGTCGGTCTCGGCTATGTCGACACCCCCGACGACATGCAGTGGGATAACCACAGCCAGCAGCTGGCACCGGGGACCATGATCTTCGTCTGTACCGATGGCGTGATCGACCAGATCGGCGGTCCCAGGAACATCGCCTTCGGCAAGCAGCGCCTGCGCCGCACCCTGCTCGAACACGGCCACCTGCCGATGCCGGCGCTGGGGCGCGTGGTCATGGACATTCACAGTCACTATCAGGGGACGCAGCGGCGACGCGATGACATCTGCTTCTTCGGTGTGCGCCTGGCGGCGGCGCTTCAGGATTCTCTTCAAGACTCTCAACACGGAACACAGGCATGAACGGTATCCAACAGGAGTGGGCTGAGTTCCACAGCTATGTCGCCCGGCGCGACATTGTCTTCTACTACGTCGGCTATTTTTCCCAGACCATCATCGCAGCCATGGCCGAGGCCGTGAAGCTGCGCGCCGAGCACACCGGTGCACTGGCGCAGACGCGGCGCAAATTGTTCTCTTCCTTCATCGAGATGGCGCAGAACATCGTCCACTACTCGGCAGATCTGCACGAGAAGGAAGGAAAAGTCACAGAGCCGCCCATGCGCCATGGCGCGGTCTACATCACCCAGACCGATGGTCGCTACTTCCTGCATTGCGCCAATCCCGTCGATGCCGAGATGGCCGACAAGCTGCGGGCGAAACTGGAACACCTGCGTTCGCTGACCAATGACGAAATCAAGGCTGCCTACAAGGAAATGCTGCGCACCGAGACACCGCCCGACAGCAAGGGTGCCGGTCTGGGTTTCCTGACGGTGGCGCGCGATGCCAGTGCGCCGCTGGACTTCGAGTTCTCCCAGCCGGCCGCCGATGGCGCGCAGACCTTCTATCTCCGGGCCACCATCTGAGGGCCCGCCGCCTCTGACACACGACACCATGGACAACTTATTCATCGCCGCCAGCGCCAGCTCCCCCGAGGTGGATTTCCGCTTCGACCAGCGCACGCTTTCGCTGAAGGGCGAATCCTACCCCGAGAATGCCGCCCAGTTCTGGGGCGAGATCATCACCACGCTGCGCCGCTTCCTGGCCGACGATGAACACGGCGGCACCATCACCGTCAACGTGGCGCTGGCCTACTTCAACAGCTCCAGCACCAAGATGTTGTTCTCGCTCTTCGACGCCCTGAACGAGAAGGCCGAGAGCGGAACCGAAGTCGTTCTGAACTGGTACCACGACGAGGAAGACGACACCATCTTCGAATTCGGCCAGGAGTTGCAGGAAGATTTCGCCGCGCTGGTCTTCCACGATCACGCGGTGCAGAGCTGATGGACCGCGACGATCTTTTTGCGGCCGAAGCCGAGGCCCTGCACCGTGCTACGGCAGTACTGGCCGATCCCGCCAGCGCCCCGGCCAGCCATCGCGCGGCGCTGGAGGAACTGGTGCAGCACTATGGCCAGCTGATGCGCCAGAGCCGTCGCCTGATCTCGCGCAGCGACCGCACCGAGCGCGAGCTGAACCTGCTCAATGCGCGACTGCAGCAGTTGAGCGATGAACTGGACTACAAGGCGCGGCACGACAATCTGACCGGCGCCCTCAATCGTGGCGCTGTCTTCGAGCGCGCACACCAGATCCTGGAACAATCGTCGATGTCGCTGATCGTGCTGGACATCGATTTCTTCAAACGCATCAATGATGAATTCGGCCATCCGACCGGCGATGCCGTGATCCGCGAACTGGTTGGTCGTCTGCGCACTACGCTGGCAGGCAACGGCGTCATCGGCCGCGTGGGTGGCGAGGAATTCACCATCCTGCTGGCCGGGGTGGCGCTGGAACAGGCAGTGACCCTGGCCGGCAGGATCCGCCAGGCGATTGCCGGTGAACGTTTCCAGTGCCTGTCGGCGCGGCCGGTCACCTCCAGCTTCGGAGTGGCCTGGGCCACCGCCGGCAGCGATTTTGAAGAAGCCTATGCCCGTGCCGACCAGGCCTTGTATCAGGCCAAGCGCGGTGGGCGCAATCGGGTGGAGTCCGAGGATACGGTGACCGGCTGAAGCCCAGCGCCCCTCATCGTGCAGGGGCTCGATGAGGCGAGCGACCGCCCGCAGGCGCCTTCAGTAGCGCGTCATGGCCGCCACCAGCGCGGCCAGCGAGTCGGCATTCATCTTGCGCATGACCTGCTGGCGATGGGCCTTCACGGTGCGTTCCGAGGTGCCCAGTTCGGCGGCGATCTGCTTGTTCAGCCTTCCCTTGACCAGACGTTCCAGCACCTCGCGTTCGCGTCGCGTGAGGGTCTTCAGGCGCGCGTAGTGTTCCTGTCGCTGCTGCATCTGCGGACCGGATTCATCGAAGGGCATGAGCGCGCCCCGGAAAGCTTCCACCAGCTGCTGCCGCACCATGGGCTGCGCGCCCTGTTCACTGGCCGCGCCGGGGAGGGCACGCGGGCCGGCATCGTGGTGCCCGCTGTACATCTCCTCCGGTGCATTGGCGGCGGTATGGCCGGTGATGACGATCAGGGGCCGGCCCAGTTCACGTTCATCCAGCAGCGAACGCAGGCGCCGCGCGTCGAGATTCTGCATGTGGACTTCCAGCACCAGCCCGCCAGGGGCGCTGCCGGTCGTGTGCTGCAGAAACTGGGCCGCCGAGGAATGGTGGGCGACGTGGAATCCGGCGGCCTCCAGCAGGCGGACCAGCGGGCCACCCAGAGAGTCTTCACCACCGACGATGTGAGCGAGATGTGCAGTTGTCATGTTTTTCTTCCTTGACCGATACGGACGCATCGAACGGGTCTAATGGGCTTCACCGCTCCCTCGTCAGGCAGACTGCTTTCCTGGGACAAGGACATGCGGGAAGAAAAACGCAGTTTTACCGGGATGTCGAAAATAGTCGACGCTGGCTGAAATTCAGGCCAGTGAGTTCAAATTTATTCGAATATTTCCTCGTTATTTTTCGAGATGCCGCTGCGGTGCAGCGTGCAGCGGCCTCTTCGCAGACGTGTGGGGAGGTGTTCCTGCCGTGGCTGGCTTCAACTTGCGGGGACGGGTGCCGTGTCGGTCCGGCTCACTGTCTGCCCGTATACCTGTGCTCGTCCGTGTGCCTTGGCCTGATACAGGTTCTGGTCGGCCAGGGCGATGAGCGAGGCGGGGCTGCTGCTGTGGCCTGGCGCATCCACCGAGGCCACCCCGATGCTCAAGCTGACGTATTGACCGACCTCCGACCTGGCATGGGGCAGATGCAGCCGGGCCACGGCGTCGCAGACGTCGCGTGCCAGCTTCATGGCCTGATCGAGACCGGCCATGGGCAGGATGCAGGCGAACTCCTCGCCGCCATAGCGTGCCACGCAATCGTAGCTGCGGTGGAAGTTGCTGCGGATGGCGTGCGCCACTTCGGCCAGGCATTGGTCGCCAGCCTGATGACCGTAGTGGTCGTTGTATTTCTTGAAGTAATCGATGTCGATCATCAAGAGTGACATGGCTTGGCCGGAGCGCTTGCACAGCTCCCATTTCTCGGCCAGCTCGCTGTCGAACTTGCGACGGTTGAACAGGCCCGTGAGCGAATCGGTGACGGCAATGTTGCGATAGAAATCCGATTGCAGCTTCAGGGTCAGGTGCGTCAGTACGCGTGCCTTGAGCACGGTGCCGTTGATGGGCTTGCTGATGAAGTCCACGCCGCCGGCATCGAAGCCCTTTACCTCGTCTTCCTCGCTTTTCAGGCCGGTCAGGAAGATCACGGGGATGCCCAGCGTGACGGTGTTCTGCTTGAGCCGTTCGCAGGTCTCATAGCCGTTCAGTCCTGGCATGTTCACGTCCATCAGGATCAGGTCCGGTACGACCTTCTCGCTCAGCTCGATGGCCTGCACACCGCTGGTAGCCATGAAGATCTCGTAATCGCCTTTGAGCAGGGCATTGGCCAGGCGGATGTTGATGGGCTGGTCGTCGCACAGCAGTACGCGCGGGCGGCTGCCGCGCAGGGACGAGAGTTCTTCGAGGATGCGTTTCAAGTGGATTCTCCGAAGTGATGATCGAGATGGGCCAGGGCCGCCGGGAAATCGAGTTTCTCGATCAGTTCCCACAACTGCTGGTAGTAGGGTTGTCGCATCAGCCCATGGCGCTTGCCGATGGCTTCGGCCAGATCCAGCGCTTCAAGGTTGCTCGACGCTAACAAGGCGTGCAGCTGCTGCCTGTCAGGAAAATCGGTCGCCTTTGTCGCGGCCGGCAGCTCTCCTGCATCGGCCAGCGGCAGCCCCGCCGGCGATGGATCGCGCACCCCTTGCAGTGCCTGTACGGCCAGTTGCTGCAGGACTACGCCGGCATCGCGCCGCACTGCGCCCTGTTGTTCATGCCAGCCTGCTGCACGGGCAGTGAAAAGGGCATCGGGCGACTCTTCCCGTGCAGCGCGACATGCGTTCTCGATGTCGGCGAAATACGCGGCCAGGCCGCTGGCCCCGATGGTGGCGCACAGGCCCTTGAGGGCATGACTGCTCTGGCCGATGTCTACTGCCGAGACCTGCGTCAGCGCCGCCTCATATTGCGTGAACAGCCGCTCCAGTTCCGCTCCGGCAGCATCCAGCGTGGTACGGTAGACGTCGCTGGCCTGACGGAAGCGCCGCATCACGTCGGCGTGCTGCTCGACCTGCTGGCGGTCGGCGGGCAGGGAGACGGCGCTGGTCTCGGTTGGTGCGCGTTCTTGCGGGGCGGCGGGGCGATCGTGCTGCAGGTGCGACAGCAGGGTAGGGACCAGTGTACTGACGTCGATGGGTTTGGCAATGTGGCCGGCCATGCCGGCATCGATGCAGCGGCGGCGATCTTCCGGCGAGGCATTGGCGGTCATGGCCAGGATGGGGATATGGCGCAGGTCCTGCTGGCGACGGATGCGCCGGGTGGCTTCGATGCCGTCGATACCGGGCATCTGCAGATCCATCAGAATTAGGTCGAAATGGCGCTCGGGATCGCTGGCCAGGGCTACGCCGGTGCTGCCGTTGTCGGCGCTGGTGATGTGCGCGCCGCATAGCGACAGCAGACCGCTGGCGACCTGACGGTTGACGGCATTGTCTTCCACCAGCAGGATGTGCACGCCTTCCAGTTCGCGTGCGCCCTCGCGCACGGCTGGGGAATCGGCATGCGGGCTGGCCTGGTCCGCGCGCGCCTGCGATAGCGGCGTGGCATCTTCGATCTGCATCGGCAGGTCGAACCAGAAGCGGCTGCCGCGTCCCGGTTCGCTGCTCACCTGCAACTGTCCGCCCATGAGCTGCACCAGATGGCGGCTGATGGCCAGACCCAGGCCGGTGCCCCCATAGCGGCGGGTGGTGGAGGCCTCGGCCTGGGTGAAGGCATCGAAGATGTCCTGCAGGCGTTCCGGGGCGATGCCGATGCCTGTGTCGCACACTTCTACCCGCAATATCAGCTGCTGCGCGTTGCTGCCCGGCAGGCGCGTCAGCTGTACGTCGACTCGTCCCAGATGGGTGAACTTGAGCGCATTGCTGATCAGGTTGACCAGCACCTGCTGCAGGCGGTAGACATCGCCCACCACGCGTTGCGGCAGCTCGCCGTCCAGTGCGATGTGCAGACTCACGCCTTCCTGGGGCGGGCTGCCCGCCAGGATCGCGGTGAGATCGTGATGCAGTTTTTCCAGCGAGAAGGCCTGCAGTTCCAGCAGTACCTGGCGGGCATCCATCTTGGAAAAATCCAGCAGGTCATTGAGCAGATTGAGCAGCGACCGTGCCGAGATTTCGGCCTTGTTCAGGTAGTCGCGCTGGGCCGGTTGCGGCTGTGTCCGTTGCAGAAGCTGGATCATGCCCAGCACGCCGTTCATGGGGGTGCGGATTTCATGACTGACGCTGGCCAGGAACAGGCTCTTGGCCGAACTGGCCTGCTCGGCCTTCAGACGCGCCTCGACCAGGTTGTTTTCGAACTCGATGCGCTGGGTGATGTCCAGGTTGATGCCGATCACCCGTACCGGCGCGCCCATGCCGTTGCGGTCCACGTGCGCCCGAGCCTGCACGAAGCGGATGCTGCCGTCCTCGCGCTGCACCCGAAACACCGGTTCGAATTCTCCGGTACCGGCCAGCGCCGCCTGCAGGGCTGCTTCCACATAGCCGACATCGTCGGGATGCACGCGACGGCGCCAGCCGTCATAGGTGGTGACGTGGCCGCTGCGACCATCGCCGATACCGTAGATCTCGGCGATCTGGCGGTTGAATTCCAGCGTATCACTGTGGCGGTCCCACACCCACACGCCCAGCTTGGCCACTTCCGCAGCCAGCATCAACTGGTCGCGCGCGGCCGCCAGTTCGGCTTCCTGCTGGCGTTGCAGGCTCATGTCCATGGCGATGTAGAGATCGCCGATATGGCGCTGGCGGTGGTCCAGCATGGAAGTCTGCTGACGCGTGACGGGCAGAGTCACGCCATCCTTGCGACGATAGCGCAAGTCGCTCACGGCCTTCTCTTGCGCCGTTGCCCGGGCGCCGATGGCCGGACTGTTGAGACGGCCCGAGAAGGCTTCTTCCTTCATCTGACCGATCACTTCCTCGGCCGGATAGCCCAGCATGCGTTCAGCGCCGCGATTGAAGAGAGTGATCACGCCATCCGGTGCGGTGGCGATGATGGCCACACCGGTGGCCGAGCTGAGCACGTTGTTGAGCAGGGCATTGGCCTGCTGTACCTGGTCCAGCAGGGACTGGTTCTGGGCCAGTGCATCGCTGAGCTGGTTGCGGTTGTGGGTGATCTCGGTCACATCATGGGCCACGACGTAGAAGCCGATTACATCCCCGGCTTCGGTGATGTCGGGGATGTAGGTGGTCAGGACGTGCTTGTAGCCGTTGACGGCATGGGTGAAGGTGCGCTCGAAGATCTGTTTTTCGCCGGCCAGCACGGCATCGATGTAGGGCAGGGCACTTTCGTAGAGCTCCGTTCCTACCAGGTCCAGCATGTACATGCCGGTGATTTCACCATGTGCCCGTCCGAACACTCGCTCGTAGGAGGCGTTGGCGAAACGGTTGATGAGATGCTTGTCCCAGTAGCCGACCAGCGAGGGCATCACGTTGAGCACGGTCTGCAGCATGGTCTTGGCCTGGTGCAGCGCATGGGTACGCTGCTGCACAGTCAGTTCCAGTTCTTCGTTGATGCGGTGCAGCTGGCGTTCGATGCGTTTCTCGCGCGTGATGTCGCGCAGCATGAAGGCCTTGCCGATCTGTTGCCCGGCACGGTCGCGCAGCGGGAACATCAGCGCCGAGGCATAGCGCAACGCCTCCCCGTGCAAGCTGACCACGTGAGGCTCCTCCTGCTGACCGGGGGCGGGACTGAAACCTGTCCCCGGCTGCCGGGTGTTGCTGCGCTGGTCCAGTTCGCGCAGCGTTGCCTGCGCGGACAGGGCCGTGCCCAGTGCCCGATCTTCCGAAAGGCCCAGGGTATCGGTGGCACCCCGGTTCCAGGAGGTGATCAGTCCATGGGCATCGGTAGTGACGATGGCGTCGGGCGAACTGTCCACCACGGCGGCCAGCAGTGCGCGCGCTTCCTGCAATTTGCCTTCGCGGGTGGAAAAGACCTGGTAGGCCAGCGCGATGGCCAGGATCAGCATGGTCAGCGTGCAGCAGGAGAGCAACATGGCGCGGTCGCTGATGAACTGGTGCGCCTGCGCGTATTCCGGGGCGGCGCGGATCACCAGTTTCCAGGCGCGGCCATAGAGCGGCAGGGCGGTATCGAGGGTGACGGCGCCATCGATCTGGTCGAATCCGCCGCTGCGGAACAGTTCGACCGCAGGTGCGTCGCTGGCCACGTCCTCCACACGGATCTGCAGCGAATGGACGTTCCAGCGCCGGCTCAGTTCGGACAGGATGTCGTGTACCGACAGCGGTGCGTAGGCCCAGCCGATGATTTTTTCCCGACGCTGCTCCATGGTCGGCGGAGTGACCGAGCCGGCATAGATGGGCAGCAGGAAAAGATAGGCATTGGCGGCAGTGCCTTGCTTCTGTACCAGGCTGATCGGCGTGGTCAGTTCGGCGCGGCCGGTCAGCATGGCGTGGTCGGCGGCCGAGCGGCGTTCGGGCGAGGAGGCGATGTCCAGACCCAGGGCTTGCCGATTGGGAACGATGGGCTCGATGTATTCGATGACGTAGCGTTCACCGGGATTGTGGGTGAGCTCGGTGATGCTGGAAAACAGCATCTGCTCCTGGCGTACCTTCTTCTCATAAGCCGGCAGCGCGGCCAGCGGCACATGACGGATGAAGCCGAAGCCGCCCGCCCAGGGGAACTCCTGGGCCAGATCGCGGCTGTCCATGTAGCGCAACAGTTTCTCGCGGCTCAGTTCATCCGCGCCGATGGCCAGGATGGCGCCACGGGTACCGCGCAGGCCGTGTTCGTAGCGGCGCAACAGGGATTCGATGTCGTCGCGGATCCAGCGGCTGTCCAGTGCCAGACTGGCCTGTACTTCCTTCTGGTTGAGTTGCGACAGGCCGGCCACGCCCGCCAGCAGCAGGCTGAAGGCGACGAGCAGGAACAGGCAGGTATTTCTCGTGATTCTGGTCATGATCAATATTGTTATGGTGGAACAGCCTCGCGTCCCCCAACGCGAACGGGCGCCCAGCGCCCTGTCCTGCCGATTGCATCAGTCCCGGGTCGGGCTGGCAATCAGGAAATTCCCGGGTCAGCCGGCGCAGGGCGAGCTGACCCCAATACGTATTTGCCTCAGTGCAACAGGATGCGCGCCTTCAGCGGCATCTCGTCGATCTGCTCGAAGCGTCGCAGACGCGCCAGGATGGCTTCGTCCAGTACGTGCTCCTTGTTGAGCAGCAGGACGCCGGAGCGAGTGCGCAGGTCCTCGGCCAGCTTCATGCCCACGCGCAGGTCTTGCGGCGCCAGCAGGCGGGTCTGCTGTTCCAGGGCCAGGCGTTGTTCTTCCATCATGGCGATGAAGGTCTCGACCACCAGCGGGTCGTAGCGATGGCCGGCGTGGGCGCGCAGCATGGTCAGGGCCTTCTCCGGGCTGACGTTGTGGCTGGTGATGCCGCCATTGCACAGACCCTCGAAGTCGCGCACCACCGCCAGGATGCGCGAGCCCAGCGGGATGGCGTCGCCCGAGAGGCTTTCCGGTACGCCACGGCCATCGTAGCGTTCGTGCTGATGGCGGATGATCTCGCCGCTCTCGGCCAGGGTCGGGATGGGGGTGAGCAGCATCTGGCCCTTGACCGGATGCCAGAGGAAACGCTGCAACTCGTCGCTGCTCATCTTTTCGATGGGCTTTCTTACCAGCTCATCGGAGAGGTCCAGCTTGCCGATGCCGTGCAGCATGCCGGCCATCATGGTGTGCCTGGCATGCAGGCTGGTCATGCCCATGCGCATGGCCAGCTGTTCGCACCAGCGGGCGATGCGCGCCGACTGGCCATTGGCCAGCCCGGCGCGCAGTTCACTGATGTCGGAGAAGACGTGCAGCATGCTGAGGAAGGCTTTCTGTTCTTCCGCCTGGGCACTCTCCAGGAACAGCACGGTCTGGCGCAGTTCCTCGGTGCGGGCCTGGACCTGGCGTTCCAGCTGGCGGGTGAAATCGGCCAGTTGCAGATTCTGTTCGCGCACCTTGCGTTCCAGTGCCATTTTCTGCTTGCGCAGTTGCTGTTCTTCCAGCGCATGGGCGACCGTCATGAGCAGTTCGCGGTCTTCCCAGGGCTTGGAGAGGTAGTGGTGGATGCCGCCATCATTGATGGCCGAAATGGTGCTGCCGATCTCGGAATAACCGGTCAGCAGGATGCGCATGGTGGCCGGCCACTGTTGCTTGACCTGGGCCAGGAACTGGGCACCATTCATGCCCGGCATGCGCATGTCGGAGATCACCAGATCAACTTCGGCGCTGGCCAGGATGTCCAGTCCGGCCTCGGCACTGGTGGCCGTCAACAGGCGATAGCCCAGGGGCCGGAAGCTGCGTTTGAGGGCCGACAGGATGCTCTGTTCATCGTCCACCAGCAGTACGCAGGGTGGTGGCAGGGCGAACGGATCGGCTTGTTGCAGGGTCTGGAGTTCCTGGCTGTGGATGGCGGTCATGATGCTTCTCCTGGTTCGCCCGTGGCCTTGCTGGCCGGCTGGGCGCTGGCGGGATCGATGGGCAATTCGATCCGGAAGGTGGTGCCTTGGCCCGGTTCACTGCTGACATGAATATCGCCGCCGTGCTTCTTGATGATGCCGTAGGACAGCGACAAACCAAGCCCGGTCCCGCTGCCGACCGGCTTGGTGGTGAAGAAAGGTTCGAAGATGCGGTTGATGTGTTCAGGCGCGATGCCGTGGCCGGTATCGCTGATGCTGACGATGGCGCGCTCGCCACGGCGTTCGGTGCGGATGGTCACGCTGCCACGTTCGGTGATGGCCTGAGCTGCATTGACCAGCAGGTTCATGAAGACCTGGTTCAGTTCCGAAGCCAGGCACTTGACCATGGGCAGTTCGCCGTATTGCTTGATGATGGTGACCTTGTACTTCAGTTCGTTGTTGGCGATGTTGAGGGTGCTGTCCAGGCCGTGATGCAGGTCGGCCATCTGCCAGTTGCTTTCGCCGGTGCGCGAGAAGTCCTTGAGCGACTGCACGATGTTCTTGACCCGCTGCAGGCCCTCGTTGGATTCGGCCAGCAGTTCGGTGACGTCTTCGCTGAGGAATTGCAGGTCGGCGCGTGCCTCGTAGGCCTGCAGTTCGGATTGCGCCACGCTGGTGGGCAGCGTGCCGCCGGCGACGCACTGGTAGAGTTTGATGCCCTCCAGCAGCGTGGCTACGTAGTTGCCCAGGGTATTGAGATTGGCGTTGACGAAGCCGATCGGGTTGTTGATCTCGTGCGCCACACCGGCGGCAAGCTGGCCGATGGAGGCCAGCTTCTCCGACTGCATCAGCTGGGCCTGGGCCATCCTGAGCTGCTCGATCAGGGCACGCTGTTCTTCGGCTTGGCGTTGCAGGGTGTCTTCGAGCTGCTTGCGGCCGGTGATGTCGGTCATCAGTCCGATCACTTCCAGGGGAGTGCCTTCGGCATCCCGGATCAGGCGCAGCGTATCGTGCATCCACAGGTAGCTGCCATCGCTGGTGCGGAAACGGTATTCATAGATCTTCTGGTCTTCCACGAAGAGCATGGCCAGGCTGGAGAAGATCGCGGCGGTGTCATCGGGGTGGATGTGGTTGAACCAGAAGTTGGGATCGTCCAGCATTTCCTCCGGATCGTAGCCCAGCAGGCGTGTGGCGTTTTCGCTGACGAAGGTGAGCTGGAAGTCGCCCGAGGGTACGCTGCTGTAGATGATGGCCGGGGTGTTGCCGATGATGTGGCGATACCGTGCATTGGCCTTGACCAGGGCGCGGGTGTCGGGCGCGTCATCGGTATGGGTACGCGGGCTGGCGCACTCTTCGGCCATCAATGCTTCGCTGTGTCCCATGTTCGCCTCCTCAGCGATGGCTCCCCGGTCAAGGGCGGGAGCCGCGCCCCGCTGGTCAGGCCGCGCGCAGCAGCGCCACGCGCTTGGCCTCTGGTGAGCGCATCGGGATAGACTGGGCCGGCATGCCTTCCAGGTTGAATACGCTGATGGCCTGGATCATTTGCCGGGTCGATTCTTCCAGGCTACCGGCTGCTGCGGCGGCCTCTTCCACCAGCGCCGCATTGCGCTGGGTCACTTCATCCATCAGCACCACGGCTTCGTTGACCTGGTGGATGCCGGTCTGCTGTTCTCCCGAGGCGGCGGTGATCTCGGCCACGGCGGTGGCCGCTTGCGTGACCGAGCGCATGATGCCGCCCATGGTGTCGCGGATCTCGCCGGCCAGTTTCACGCCCGAGCCGACCCGCTGCGAAGATGCCTCGATGAGCAGCTTGATCTCCTTGGTGGCCTGGGTCGAACGTTGCGCCAGGTTGCGTACCTCGCCGGCCACCACTGCGAAACCGCGTCCCTGCTCACCGGCGCGGGCGGCTTCCACGGCGGCGTTCAAGGCCAGGATGTTGGTCTGGAAAGCGATGCCGTCGATCAGTCCGGTGATCTGCTTGATTTGCTCGGCGCTCTTGTGGATCGCATCCATGGTGTCATTGATGTGGTTGATGGAAGCTTCGCCACTGCGCGTGGTGGCCAGCGCTTGCTCTACCAGGTGGTTGGCCTGGCGCGCGTTCTCGCTGTTCTGGGTCACGGTGGAGGCCAGCTCTTCCATGCTGGCGGCGGTTTCTTCCAGGCTGCTGGCCTGGGATTCAGTACGGGCCGACAAGTCCATGTTGCCGCGTGCGATCTCCCCGGTGGCCTGGGCAATGTGCAGGCCGCTGCGGCGCACGTCACCGACCGAGGCCACCAGGTTGACGCGCATCTGTTCCATGGCTTGCAGCAGCGCGCCCATTTCATCGCGGCGCGCCTGGAGATCGGTGACCGACAGATCGCCGCCAGCCACCCGGCGCGCTTGCACCACCGCCCGACGCAAGGGAGTGAAGATACGTTTGGCCAGCGTCATGCGCAGCAAGGCCAGGCTGGTCAGGGCAATGCCGGTGGTCACCAGTGTCGGGAGGCTGCTGGCGTGGCTGCTGCACTGGCTGTTCAGGAAAGCCAGCGCGCCTGCACTCGCGGCGGCCGTGGCCAGGCCGAGGTCCAGCCGGGCCTTCAGCGAAACCTGCGACACCTGGCGCAGCTTGCCGCGCAGACCGGTGGGTACGACTTCGCCGCGATGGACCGCGATGCGGGTGCTTTCCTTCTTCAGCTCCTGGTAGGCCTGGTCGGCGGCGGCGATCTCGGTGCGGCTGGGCTTGGTGCGCACCGACATGTAGCCGGTGCACACGCCGCGTTCCCAGATCGGCGTGACATTGGCCTTGACCCAGTAGAAGTCACCGTTCTTGCAGCGGTTCTTGACCAGCCCGGTCCAGGGCAGGCCCGCCTTGAGGGTGCTCCACAGGTCGGCAAAGGCCAGCTCCGGCATGTCCGGATGGCGCACGATGTTCTGCGGGGCGCCAATCAGCTCTTCTTCCGTAAAGCCACTGATGTCGATGAAGGTCGGGTTGACATAGGTGATGCGGCCCTTGATATCGGTCTTGGAGACGATGGAGGCGTGGGCGTCGATCTCGCGCTCTTGTTGAGTGACGGGTAGGTTGAGGCGCATGATCGGTTCCTGAAAAATTGATTGATGGAATCATTAAAGCACAAATTCATTGAAATCGCTAAAAAATCGGTTCTCTACGGGAATATATAATGAATTTGTTGCGAGCCTCCAACTAAGTTGTCATTGCGAAAAGTCTTGAGGGGATGCTGAAGTGTTTTTATAAGTCGTTGATTTATAAGTGTTAAATTCACTTTTGGTGATGCTGCCAATGGACCGCTTCCAGCCGTTGCAAAAACGCTTCACTATTTTGTAAAATGATTAAATTGATTTAATTGTTTGTTCGGGGTCTAATGATGAGCATGGACATGGAATAGTCGATTCGGACGGGCCGTCGCCAAGGCGCGGCGCAAGGGGGAAGACGTGAGCAACAAGAACAAGGTGGTGCTGCTGACCATCATCGCCACCGTCGTGGCCGCGACGGTGCCGGTGATCGGCATGCTGTGGCTGTCGCGCCAGGCGGTGATCCAGTCCGAGCATGAGCGCCTGACGCGCTACGCCGAGACCGTCGTGGAGCGCGCCGAAGCCACCTTCCAGAACGCCCAGCGCTCCCTGAAATCGCTCTCGCCGCTGCTGCTCTTTCCCTGTTCGGATGAACACATTGCCCAGATGCGGCTAATTGCCGTCCATTCCGGCGCCATCGAGGAAATGGGTTATTACGAATACGGCCAGCTCAAGTGCACTTCCTGGGACCGGCGCGGTCAGGCGCTGCGGCGGGGCCAGCCTGAGCCGCAGTTCACGACCCGTGACGGCATCGGTGTGGCGCTGGAACAGCCGTCCTTTGTCACCGACGGCCCCAGCATGATGGCCATTCAGTACGGAGCCCATGTGGCCCTGGTGCAGCGTGAACGCTTCGTCGATGTGGTCCTGGAAGATGGCGTGCATGTGGTGCTGGCGCGCAACGGATTCGGACTGGTGGCGCAGTACGGCGTGCCGTTGTCGGCGGGCATGGCAGGGCGGGCGCTGGGTGGTCTGGGTACCCAGGATTTCGACGGGTTCTTTGTCTCCACCGTCAGTGGCGACGGCTGGACCGCTGCGGCCATCATCGATGGACAGCAGGTACTGGCGGCCATGACGGGAGAGCAGCAGTGGTTCCTGCCCGCTGGCGTGCTGCTGGGGCTGGTCCTGGTGCTGCTGGTGCTGCGCGTGTCGCAGGCGCGCCTGTCGCCGCTGGCGGAACTGCAACTGGCCGTGCGCAAGCGTGAATTCATCGTTTTCTACCAGCCCATCATCGAGCTGGCCACCGGGCGCTGCGTTGGCGCCGAAGCACTGATTCGCTGGCGTCGCCCGGACGGCAGCATCGTGCGGCCCGACTTGTTCGTGCCGCTGGCCGAGGAGAGCGGTCTGATCCTGCCCATGACCGACCAGGTCATCGCGGCTGTGCTGGCCGAGCTGGGCGATACCCTGCGCGCCGACCGCGCCCTGCACGTGGCCGTCAATGTCGCCGCCCAGGATATCAAGACCGGTCGCATCATCGATGTGGTCAGCCAGATGCTGGCCGGTACCGATATCCGTACCGAACAGTTGTGGATGGAAGCCACCGAACGCGGCTGCATGGATATCGCCTCGGCCCGGGTGACGCTGGCGCGGGCGCGTGAGTTGGGGCATTCGATGGCGCTCGATGATTTCGGCACCGGCTATTCGAACCTGCAGTATTTGCAGGGCCTGCCCATGGATGCGCTCAAGATCGACAAGTCCTTCGTCAGCACCATCGGCACCGGTGCGGCCACCAGTGCGGTGATCGATCACATCATCGCCATGGCCAAGAGCCTGCATCTCTACATCGTCGCCGAGGGCGTGGAAACCCTGGAACAGGCCGCCTACCTGAGCGAGCACGGGGTCCACTTCGCCCAGGGCTGGCTGTTTGCCCAGCCCTTGCCGGCGGCCGATTTCATTGATTTCTACCGGGCCACGCTGGCCGATTACGGCAGCGGGCCTGAGCTCATCCGCGGGCCCCAGGCTGCCACCTCCACCGCACTGAACGCCTGAGTCGCACGCCGTCGCCGGCGCAATGCTGGCTCAGTGCCGCTCCGCTACGCCGCCCTGCATGCGCAAGGCCAGTGCCAGCGCCTGGTCCATGCCCGCCATGTGCCGTACCAGCATGGCCGGGATCATGCCCATGACAATATCGGCCAGCGGCGCGTTGCCGTCCTCCAAATAGGGCCGCAGACGGTGCAGCAGCGCCAGCAGCTCGGCGTGGTCGCGGCGATGGGCGCGGATCTCGCTGTAGCCGATGGCGTCCATCATCTTTTCTTCTTCCCGGAATCCCTGTTCGATCTGCGCCACCAGTGCGCCATAGGCTGCGGCGAACTGCGTGGGTGGTACCACCGCCAGGGCGGCCACGCTCTCCAGCACTTCGCGATGTTCGGCATCCATCTCGGCCAGCAGGGCCGGGATGCGTTGCGCCAGCGGCGGGTTGTCGCCGCTCGGGGCGAGGGATACGACACGATCGGCAGAGGGAACCATGACCAGCCTCCTGAGGCAGGGCGCGACCGCACGCGGGTCGCAACGCAGACATCCACGGCAGCGGCAGACGCACGACCTGCCACAGGGATGTTCATGTCCGATTCTAGAAGTCTGGTCTCGAAATAATTTGAGATAGCTCAAGCCGATCAGGATTGGTCGGGAGTTCGGGTTGGCTCGGCGCGCACGGCCACGTGCGCCCGCGATATCCATGAAAAAGCCCCACGGCACCGTCAGGGGTGGCGTGGGGCGGGTCTTGCCGGCCGACCGGGCGTCGGCCGTGCGCTTGTAAAAAGCGCCGTTCCTGGCTCTGCAGTAGGTGCCGTCAGGGGGGCAGCACCTTGCGCAGCATTGCTGCCAGTTCAGGCGGGGAAAACTTGGCGACGTAACCATTGGCACCCACCGAACGCACATGGTCTTCGTTGGCGGCACCGGTCAGTGAAGAATGGATCACCACCGGCAGTTGTTTGTAGAGGTCCGAAGCCTTGATCTTGCGGGTCAGGGTGAAGCCATCCATCTCCGGCATCTCGAGGTCGGTCAGCACCATGGCGACCTTGTCGGTGAGCGGCTTGCCTTCCTGTTCGGCTTGGCGGGCCAGCTCCTGGAGTTTCTTCCAGGCTTGCACGCCGTCGGTGGTCATCACGTAGGGCAGCTTGAGATCGGTCAGGCACTGCTCGATGAGGGCGCGTGCCATGCGCGAATCGTCAGCGGCCAGCACGACCGAGCCCGGCTTGATCTTCAGTTCATTGCTGCCGGCCGGGACCGGCTCGATCTGTTCCTTGACCGGCGAGATCATGTTGAGGATCTGCTCCACGTCCAGCACCTGCACCAGGCGACCGCCATCCTGGGCCGAGTCGAGGCGGGCGATGCTGGTGACCACGCTGCCGGAAGCATGGGAGTCAGCCGGCAGGACCTGGCTCCAGTCCAGGCGCACGATTTCCTCTACCGATTCCACCGCGAAGGCCTGGGTATGGCGGGCGAACTCGGTGATGAGCAGGATGTTGAAGCCATGGCCCGGCTTGCATCCGGCCACCGCCGGCAGGTCCACCACCGACATCACCTGGCCGCGGATGTTGACCATGCCCAGCATCGGGGAGCGCATGCCGGCCGCAGCGGTGATGTCCATCATGGGCACGATCTCGCGGATCTTGAAGACATTGATGCCATACAGCTCGCCCGGCCTGTCGGTGCTGCCGTCCGGGGTGCCGAGGCGGAACAGCAGCAGTTCGAACTTGTTGCTGGAGGTCAGGTTGGTACGTTCGTCGATTTCTTTTTGGAAGGCGTCCATATCGTCCTCAAGGATCAGAATTGTTCCCAGTCGCCGTTGTCGGCGCTGTCGTGCTGGCTCCTGGCCGGGGTGCCCGGACGGGCGGCAGGCGCAGGCTGGGCGATGTTCCTGGCGCGTGGCGCAGCCACTGCCGGACGTGCCGGGGTAATGTCGCGCGGGGCGCTGGCCGCCTTGACAGGCCGGGCAGGGGCCGCTTGTGCCGACATCACCACGTGGCTGGTATCGAGGCGGAACACGCCGACCGTCTGGCTCAGGCGTGCCGCCTGTTCCTGCAAGGCCTTGGCGGCCGCGGCAGCCTGTTCGACCAGGGCAGCGTTCTGCTGGGTATTTTCATCCATCTGCGTGACGGCATTGTTGATCTGTTCGATACCCTGGCTCTGCTCGGCGCCGGCAGCGGTGATCTCGGCGACGATGTCGGAGACGCGCTTGACGCTGGCCACCACCTCGTCCATGGTCTGGCCGGCTTCGCCGACCAGCTTGGTGCCGGTGTCGACCTTGGCCACCGAGTCGTCGATGAGCGCCTTGATTTCATGGGCCGCCGATGCACTGCGCTGGGCCAGCGAACGCACTTCCGAGGCCACCACCGCGAAACCGCGTCCCTGTTCCCCGGCACGGGCCGCTTCCACGGCCGCATTCAGGGCCAGGATGTTGGTCTGGAAGGCAATGCCGTCGATGACCGCGATGATGTCCACGATTTTGCGTGACGATTCATTGATGGCATCCATGGTATGAACAACCTTGCCCACTACCTGGCCTCCAGCCTGGGCCACCTCGGAGGCCGAGACCGCCAGTTGGTTGGCCTGGCGGGCATTGTCGGAGTTCTGGCGCACGGTGGAGGTCAGTTCTTCCATGGCCGAGGCGGTTTCTTCCAGGGCGCCGGCCTGCTGTTCGGTACGGGAGGACAGGTCCATGTTGCCGGTAGCGATTTCGGCCGAAGCGGTGCTGATGGTGTCGGTGCCCACGCGCACCTCCTGGACGATCTTGAGCAGGTTGTCATTCATCTGCTTGAGCGCAGCCGTCAACTGGGCGGTTTCGTCGCGACCGGTGTTCTCCGGGATATGGGCGGTCAGGTCGCCTTCAGCCACCTGGCGGGCAATGGCTACGGCATTGACCAGGGGACGGGATACCAGGCGGGCAATCCACCACGACAGCAGCATGGCCAGCGCGATGCAGCTGGTGATCAGTCCGATGATGGCCAGCCGTGCGCGCTCGTAGACCTGGCGCGCCTGCACCTCGGAGGCGGCTGCGCCCTTGATGTTGACCGTGGTCAGTTCATTGATCTGGTCCTGCAGCTTGCGGTAGACCGGGGTGGAGCTGGTATTGAGAACATCGTGACCAGCCGGCTTCTGGCCTTGCTCGAAGAGCTTCGTCATGCGCACATGGGCATCCTGGTAGGCCGCGATATTGCGTTGCAGATCCGGATAAATTTCCTTTTCGCGCGGTTCCGATACCAGCGTGCCGTAGTGCGTCATTTCCTTGGCAAGGATGTCCATCTGCTTCTCGGCGCGCTCGCGGGAAGCCTGTTCTTCCTTCTTGTCATCGGTCAGCAACTGCTGCATGTCGAAGCTGCGCGAGCGGGCCAGCGCCAGGCTGATCCGGGACAAGCTATTGATGCTGGGAAGCCAGTTGGCAGACACATCGTTGGCCGCCTTGTTCACCTCGGCCAGTTGCGCAACCGAGAAGCCCCCGAGCGCGACAATGAACAGCAGCACAACCAGGAAGGCTGCGTTGAGCTTGCTGGCAATTTTGAGATCGTAGAACCATTTCATGATGACGACTCCTGATGTGGGCGCGATATAGGAATAAAGGGGGTGCGCTCAGGAACCATCATAAGTGGCTTCAGCAAATAAATCAAATAAATCGATTTAATCAGTTGTTTTATTTTCTTAGGGAATTTCCTGAATTCAACTCAGGTTTGCTGCATTCATGTCTTGTGCAGCCATTTTTCCACGGTATTCATCAAGCCGACCTGGGTGAAGGGTTTGCTGAGGTAGTCGTCCATGCCGGCATCCAGGCAGCGCTGGCGGTCGCCCTCGATGGCACTGGCGGTCAGCGCCACGATGGGGGTGCGCGGACGTCCCTGGGCCTGTTCGTAGGCGCGGATCTCGGCGGTGGCCTGGTAACCGTCCATGATGGGCATCATGCAGTCCATGAGCACCAGGTCATAGCTGCCGTTGCGCACTGCCTCCAAGGCCAACTGGCCGTTTTCGACTTCCTGCAGGATGCAGCCGCGCCGCGCCAGCAGGATGCGCAGCAGTTGCCGGTTGATCTCGGTATCCTCGGCCACCAGGATGCGGGCGCCCGTGAGTGCGGAGGAGGCCGCCGCGCCCGGGGTGGGCGGTGCGCTTTGCGCCGCCAGCGCGGGCGCCGCTGCGACCGCACTGGCGGCGGGCTGGCGGGCCGGTGGCACCTGGACCTGCTCGGTGCTGACGGTGCCAGCCGGTGCCACGCCCTCCGGGCAGAGGATATCGAAACTGAACTTGGTGGATTGTCCCGGCACGCTCTGGCAGGCGATCTTGCCGCCCATCAGTTCCACCAGGTTCTTGCTGATGGCCAGACCCAGCCCGGTACCACCGAAGCGGCGTGAAATCGAGGAATCGGCCTGGGTGAAGGGCTGGAACAACTGGGCCAGGGACTCGGGAGAAATGCCGATGCCGCTGTCGGCAATGGCAAAGAAGAGTCGCCAGCGTTGCGGGCTGGTTTCTTCACGGTGGGCCGACATGCTCAGCCGCACGTAGCCGGCCTGGGTGAACTTGATGGCATTGCTCAGCAGGTTGCCCAGCACCTGCTTCAGGCGCGAGGGGTCCCCGACCAGGCAGAGCGCCTCGTCACAATCGATGCGCACGTCCAGTTGCACGTCCTTGTTGTGGATCGAGGGCCGGTACAGCTCGGCCAGCTCGCGCACCAGCCGCGCCGGATGAAAGGCCACGCCTTCCAGGTCGAGCTTGCCCGATTCGATCTTGGAAAAATCCAGGATGTCGTTGATGATGCGCACCAATCCGCCGGTGGCATTGTGGATGCTGTCGGCATAGTGTCGCTGCTTGTTTGACAGCCCCGACTCCATCAGCAATTCGGACAAGCCCAGGATGCCATTCATGGGGGTGCGGATTTCATGGCTGACCATGGCCAGGAAGCGCGACTTGGCTTCATTGGCATGGTCGGCTTCTTCCTTCAACTGCAAGGCCAGCTGGGCGTCCTGCTCACGCCGCTGCACCTGACGCAGGGCTACGCCAAAGCCGCCGATGAGGCCGATCAAGCTGATCACCGCTACCAGCATCAAGGGATACATGGATTCCAGCCATTCACCGAAATAGACCTTGTCGGTCACGCCGATTTCCAGATACATCGGCGCATTGCGCACCGGTCGGTGGATGCCCAGCCAGTGCGACTGCATGAAGTAATAGGGCTGCTTGCCGTCGCTGTCGGCCGGGCGTGACGCGTGCAGGTCGGCCAGGGGGCGGATGTCGCGCTGCGCGGAGGTGTCGTGTGCCAGGGCGGTGGTGATCAGCGGTTTCTCGTCCTGGCGCGCCAGCAGGATGGAGAAGGGCTTGTCCTTGGTGACGGCAGTGAAGAAATCTTCAAAGAACGAACACGGCAGGGCGACCACCACGATGGCCAGCATGCGTCCCTGGCGGTCATTGATGCGGCGGCTCAGATAGAAGGTCGGCACACCGGCGGCCCGTGAATTGACGGTTTCGCTCAGGAAATCCTCACGCGAGGCATTCCTGCTGTGATGAAGGAAATAGTCGCGGTCGGTCAGATCCAGCGGTGGTGGCGGGAAGGTACGCGACAGGCCGATGATGCGGCCCTGGGCATTGCTGATGCCGATGCCCGAGATGAAGGGCAGGCCGCGGATCTTCTCGCGCATGGTCTGGGAATACGCGGCACTGCTGACGTGCTCGTAGAGCTGGGCGTCGTTGCTGACGTTGGCTGCTTCGATGTCGGACTGGATGCTGTCGAGGACCAGGCGGGCCGAGGAGATGGTCTGCGAGGTGCTTTCGGCCAGTACCGTGGAGAGCGTGGCCAGGTCATTGCGCCAGTCGTTGAGGCTGGCGCGGTACAGCAGTGCGCCCGAGATGAAGACGGTGCTCGCCAGCAACCCCAGCAGCAACCCGCCCAGGGTGAGGGCGGACTTGCGGATGCGCGGCGGGGCGGGCGTGGGTGGCGTCATGGGCAGGCAGGGGCTGGCTGGCCCTCGCGGCTCAGGGCTGCGCGAGGGAGCGCGCGCAGCGCCCGATTTCGTCCAGTACCAGTGCAAAGCTGGTCTGCAGTTGCACCAGTTCTTCCGGGCGCGGTGGCTGGCCGTTGCGGGCGGCCTGCTCGGTCCGCTGCAGCAGCGCCGTGAGCACATCGGCCTGGAACATGGCGCTCATGCCCTTGAGGCTATGGCTTTCGTGTCGGCTGCGCTCGGCATTGCCGTCCAGCGCGGCCTGCTCCAGCCGGGCGAAGATGGGCGGGGCACTATCGACGAAAGTGCGCGCCAGCGCGGCCACGGTGGCGGCATCGCCGCCCACGGCCTCCAGCAGCTGGCTCGGGTCGATATGATGATAGTGGCTCAGTGACTGGCCCAATGGCACGGTATTCCCCCTCTGTCCTGATCTGGTCGCGGCCGTTTTACTTCGGCTCTTGCAGCGGCAATGTGAAGCTGAATGTCGATCCTTGGTGTTGCTCGGACTGTAACATGAGTTGGCCTCCCATGAGCGTCACCAGCCGTTGCGCGATGGTCAGGCCGAGGCCCGCGCCATCCTTGGCGCGTCGTTCGCTGTCGTCGGCCTGGGTGAACTTCTCGAAGATGGTATCGCGTTGCCCGGCGGGAATGCCGATGCCGGTGTCCTTGATGCGAATGACCAACTCATTGTCGGCGCGGTCGACTTCGACCATGACGCGGCCGGTATCGGTGTAGCGCACGGCATTGCCGATCAGGTTTTCCAGCACGCGCAGCATCTTGCGCTGGTCGCACACGATGATCTGCGGAACCTCGTCGGTGATGCGGCATTCCAGCAGCAGGCCCTTGGCCTGGGCAGCCTGGTAATGGCGCGCCATGGCCTGGCCGACCAGTTCGCGGATATTCTCGGGCTCGCGATGGACGCTCACCCGGCGGTCTTCCAGGGCGGTGACTTCAAGGATGGCGTCAACCAGCTCCAGCAGGCGGTTGCCGCTGTCATGGATGGCCGTGGCATATTGCGCCAGGGGGGACTCGCCCAGTTCCTCGCGCAGGGCATCCGAATAGCCCAGCACGCCATTGAGCGGCGTGCGGAATTCATGCGACATGTTGGCCAGGAAGCGCGACTTGGCGTGGCTGGCCTGCATGGCATCCTGGCGGCTTCTGACCAGCGAGCCGGCCATCCAGATCAGCACTGCATTGAAGACCAGCACCGCCAGCGTGATCAGCGAGGCCAGTGTCAGGGTGCGGTTGCGCTCACGATAATAGGGGGCCAGGCGTTCTTCGATGTCGATGCCCACCGAGGCATAGAGCGGATAGTCGTTGAGCTTGCGGAAGGCATAGATGCGCTCGCGGCCATCGATGCGGCTGACCGCATCGATCACGCCATTGCCCTGCGCCAGCATGGCGGCATAGACCTTGCCGCCGTTGACCTGCTCACCCATGGCATCCATGTCGCCGGTACGGCGCACGCGCACGACGCCATCGGCACCGACCAGGGTGATGACGCCATGGTGGCCGACATCGATCTGGTGGTACAGGCTGGTGAAATACTGGGGATCGATGGACACCACGATCACACCGCCAAAGCCGCCATCGGGTCGGTTGATGCGCCGGGTCAGCTGCAGCGACCACTTGTGCGAGACGCGCCCCAGTACCGGCTTGCTGATGAAGAATTTGTCCTCCCCCCCGTGCATGTGCACCTGCACGTGCTCACGGTCCGACAGATTCAGCGGGGTGAAGGGTTTGCTGGAGAGCACCACGTCGCCCTTGGCATTGACGACGGTGAAGAGGTTGTAGACATTGCGCGCCACCAGGCCATTGGCGATCTCGGTGGCCAGGTCCAGCGACTGGCCCCGCTCGGCATAGCGGTAGCGCAGGTAGACGGCGGCCTGGTCGGCCGCTTCGATGGTGCGGTAGGCGTGTTCGAGGAACAGCCGCGAGAGCGACTGGGCGTCGCGGCGGGCATCTTGCAGGTGGTTTTCGCGGCTGGCGTCGAGCTCCTTGAGTGCCGCCAGCCACAGGCCGCAGATCAGCAGCAGGGAAAACAGGCCCAGGGCCAGGCGCAGATCGATGCGCGCGAACCGGAGGGGCAGAGGGGGGTGTTTCCGGTCATCCATGGCACTGCTGGCCTTTCTTCGTTGGTCCCTTAGCGGGTTTCGCGCTCCCTGCGGGCACAGCAGGCCCGCATGTAACCGCGCAATTCATCAAAATTGACCGGTTTGGAGAAGAACACCACCCCGGCCGGAATACCACCGCGCATGGCCATCTCTTCGGCATCCAGGCTGCTGACGATGGCGATGCTCACATCCTTGAGCTCCGGGTCATGGAGGATGGTCTTGACCACTTCGTAGCCATCCATGCCTTCCATCACGATATCGGCCAGCACCACGTCGGGTTTGCTGCGCGCGATCTCCAGCAGCGCCTTGTAACCGTTGTCGCAATACACCAGGTCCAGCGGCAGGCCCCAGGAACCGAGCGCACTGGCATACAGCTCGCGCTGCAGGCGGTTGTCCTCGATCACCAGCACCGCGGTGCGGCCGTTGCCGGCACGTGGCGCCGGGCTGGCGCGTCCGTGTTCGCCTGCCTCGCCGCCCGAGGACGAGCCGGGGGTGGACTTGTAGGCATGCACGGCCGCCAGCGGGATGCGGCGGTGGCCGCCCTTGGTCTTCCAGGCCTCGATGATGCCGGCCTCCACCAACTGCTGGACGGAGGACACCGAGATGCCCAGGATGTGCGCCGCTTCCTGCGTGGTGCATACCTCGGAACTGGTTGTCTTTGCGGTTTTCATAAATCCATTATCGGTATTTTACACAAATAAATCAAATTCATTAGATCGAATTTGAATTCGATATAATCGTTTTTCGACGAAAAGCAACACTGCTGCCCATGGGCAATGCTTTGACGACCCATTATGCAGAGAATTTCGTGAGTTCGTCAGATTTTGTGTATTTTGCCTGCTTTTACCGGCGTTGGCAGCCATTACCATGCGCCGGGAGCGCCTGTCGGTGCGGGCTCAGAGGGTATCGAGCTGGTTGCGCAGATCGGCGGCGCGTTGTTGCAGGGCCTCGATATCGGCGCTCTGCATTTTTCTTAGCTGCTGGTAGGCCATGCCCATGCGCGGGTTGTTGCCGAAGGTGGACTGGTGGCGCAGGAAGAAGTCCCAATAGAGGGCATTGAAGGGGCAGGCATTCGCGCTGGTCTTCTGCTTGGGATCGTAGGCGCAGCCCTGGCAGTAGTCGCTCATGCGGCCAATGTAGGCGGCGCTGCTCACGTACGGTTTGGTGGCGATGATGCCGCCGTCGGCCCACTGGCTCATGCCCAGGGTGTTGGGCAGCTCCACCCATTCGAAGGCATCGATATAGATGCCCAGATACCAGTGGTGCAGCTCCCGGGGATCGAGCCCGGCCAGCAGGGCGAAGTTGCCGATCACCATCAGGCGCTGGATGTGATGGGCGTGGGCCGTCTCCAGCGACTGGCCGATGGCGTGGCGCAGGCAGTTCATGCGCGTCTGTCCGCTCCAGAACCAGGCCGGCAGGGGCAGGTGATGGGCCAGGGCGTTGCGCTGGTCATAGCCGGGCATCTGCGACCAGTAGATGCCGCGCACATATTCACGCCAGCCGATGATCTGGCGAATGAATCCTTCCACTGCCGCCAGCGGCGCCCGTCCTTCGCGATAGGCTTCTTCGGCGCGGCGCACCACTTCCAGGGGATGCAGCATCTTGACGTTGAGGGCGAACGAGAGCAGCGAATGGAACAGCCGCTGCGCCTGGCTGCTCATGGCGTCTTCGTAGTCGCCGAAATGCGGCAGCACGGTGCTGATGAAGTGATCCAGATGTTGCAGGGCTTCGGTGCGGTCCAGCGGCCAGCGCAGTTGCGTGGCCTGGGCGTTGCCGAAACTGCGCACACCCTGGGCCTGCAGCATGTCCCACAGCGCAGCGTGATCGTGCGGCCGACGCCAATCCGCGGGTTCGGGCGGGTTGCCGGGCCAGCGCTTGCGGTTGTCGTGGTCGAAATTCCATTGGCCGCCTGCGGGCTTGCCATCGCCATCGAGCAAGAGCTCGAAGCGCCGTCGCATCTGTCGGTAGAAATGCTCCATCAACCACTGCTTGCGGCCGGCGAAAAGGCGCGGCAGTTCGTGGCGCGCGGTGAGAAAATGCTCGCTGTCGCACACGGCAATCTCGCCCTGATGCGTGCTCGCCCAGGCCTGACCCCACTGCTGCAGCGTCTGGTCGACCCGCCATTCGTCCGGTGCCTGCCATTGCACCTGACGGGCCTGGTAGTGGGCCGCCAGGGCATCGAGGTTATCGACCAGCGATTGCCGGTTGCAGGGATCGTCCAGCCGGATGTAGCGCACCCGATGACCGGCCTGGCGCAACTGCTCACCGAAGGCCCGCATGGCGGCGAAGATGGCCAGGATCTTTTGCGCGTGGTGTAGCACGTAGTCGGTCTCGGAGCGCACTTCCATGAGCACGTAGACCACCTCGGGATCGACCTGGTCGAACCAGGAGTGCTGTGGATTCAACTGGTCGCCCAGGAGCAGGCGCAGGGTGGATGCCGGGTGAGATGGCGCGTTGGAATTTTTAGTCATGGCGGGTAAAACGGTAGAGCGGAAGACCGATCATGCGGGATGCAGGCGACCATAGCGCCCCAGCACCAGAAAAGCCGCCAGTTTCAGCACGCAGGGCAGGGCCGCATAGACCAGCGGCAGGCTGCTGCTGGGTCCCTGGCCCGGGTGGTAACCGAGCGCCGACAACAGCGGCAGGGCGATGCCCGCCAGTGCCAGGGCCAGCTTGCCCAGCATGGTGAGGATGCCGAAGGCGCTGCCCACCGATCCAGGCTGGGTGACCACGCGCGCCAGCAGGACCGGTGGCAGCAGCAGGTCCGCACCGAGTGCCGCGCCGGTGGCCAGGCATACGGCGAGAAACGCCCAGCGCTCGCCCGGCCCCAGCAGAACCGCAGCGACGAAGCCGACGATGGACAGCAGCATGGCCTGGCGCCAGCAGGCGATGGGTCCGATGCGGCGTGCCAGGGCGCTCCAGAGCGGCAGCCCCAGCGCGGCTGCGCCGAAATAGGTCGCCAGGAAGACGCCGGCCAGTGCGCGCTCCTGCAATTGATCCTCGATGAAAAACAGCGCCAGCGTCGCCGGAACGGCAGCCGACAGGGCATTGAGCAGGTAGGGCGGCAATAGCGCGCGAAACGCCCGGTTGGCCCACAGCCCGCGCAGCGACACCGCCCAGCGCTGGCCCTGCGCCGTCATCGCTGGCGCCGGCTGGCGCAGCAGCAGCAACAGCGCACCGCCCAGTACGGCAGTGAAGAACAGGCAATACCAGGTGATGCGCTGGTCGATCAATGCCGGGTCTGCCGCCAGGATGCCGACCGGTACCACGCTGGCGACGATCACCCCGGCCAGGCCCGCGCCTTCACGCCAGGCGACGGCGCGCATGCCCTGTTCCGGCAGGCGCGAGCCCCAGGACAGATAGGCGATGCTCAACATGCTGTGGGCGCCGTAGGCCAGCACCAGCATGCCGACCAGCCACACCATCGCGGCCTGGGGCGTGGCGGGGGGCTTCCAGAGGCATATGAAGGCAAATGTCAGCACCACGCCTGCGGCGGCCATCCAGCGCTTCTGCCGTTGCGCCGAGCGGTCCAGCAAGTGACCGAAAAGGGGATCTTGCAGCATGTCCAGCAGGCGCGCCGCAAACAGCACCCAGCCCAGCGGCGCCAGCGCCACGCCGACGTGGCTGGCGTAGTAGGCCGGGATCTGCACGAACAGCGGCAGTGCCGCCATGGCCAGCGGTGCGCCCAGCATGCCATAGGCGGCATTGTCGGCCCGCGAGCGCGGCGCGCAGGAGGGCTCCATCACTGCGCTCAAGGTACCTCCCCGAGCAGGCGGCGACGCAGCTTGTCGTCACGGCTGGGCTGGCCCAGCCAGATGTTGAAGAAGGAGCGCGCCAGTTCCGGATCGGCGATCTCGGCCAGCATCCGGTTGCGGTCATACAGGCGCATGCCGCGCCGGGGCAGATAGACGCCGACCAGTTCATCGCCATCGGCCACGTCCACGAAGGCGCTCTCCAGCTCGCTCTTCCAGCGCGCCAGGGTCGGGCCGGCGATGGGGGCCGGACTCATGCGTTTGATTTCATCGATGGAGGTGGAAGCCAGCTTGTCGCGGCTGATCTTGACCTGGTAATCCAGCTGCAGGGCAAAGGGCTGGTTTTCATCCAGTGGCTTTTGTGCTGCCCACAGGGTGGCATGATAGATGCGGAAACCCAGCCAGGTCATGGTGCCGCTGCCGAGCGGCTCAACCCGGGCGGGCAGGGCTTCGCGCCAGGGCTCGCTGGCATGGGCAGTGCGGCCCGGCCAAAGGGCCGCCAGCGCCAGCAGCAGCATGCAGCAGACCAGTTGCAGGCGCTGTCGGTGCGCTTGGCGCGGCAGTTCGAGGGGGGCAACGGTAGCGTCGGGCATCGGGAGTCTCCTCAACACTTTGGGTGACCAGGGGATTACCAGTATAAGATAAAAGCTACCAATTGGTATTTAATATTTACCAATTGGTATTGACGCGTTGCTCAGCGCGTCCATTTGCGCTCATAGTCCATTTCCGCGAAGTGCTGCAGGAGGAAGTCGACGAACACGCGCACCCTGGCCGGCAGGTGCTTGCGGCCCTGGTAGGCGATGTTGATGGTCAGGCGAGGCAAGTCCCATTCGTCCAGCACCGGGACCAGGCGGCCTGCCACGACGTCGTCATAGATGATGTAGTTGGGCTGGATCAGGATGCCCAGTCCCTCCAGCGCGGCGGCGCGGATGATCTGGCCGTCGTTGGATTGCATCAGGGCGCTGATGTCCAGCTGCCGTTCATGGCCGTCGCGATGGGTGAAGCGCAGCTGGTTGGGGTGGTTGGCGTGGCTGTACACCAGCAGGTCATGCGCGGCCAGCTCTTCGAGCGACCGTGGTACGCCGCGTGCGGCCAGGTAGCCGGGGGAGGCGGCCAGGATGCGGCGGGTGGCCGCCAGGCGGCGCACGGCGATGTTGGAATCCGGCTCGAACTCGCGGGTACGGATGGCCACGTCGATGCCGCTGTCGAGCAGGTCGACGTAGCGGTTGGCCGAGACCACGTCGAGGGTGATGTCCGGATAGAGCCGATGAAAGCGTGGCAGCAGCGGGCTGATGTGCTTCATGCAGAAGGACAGCGAGGAGGTCACCCGCAGCAGTCCGCCCGGTGCGACGCTGTTGGCGTTGACCAGGGCTTCGGCTTCCTTCATCTGCGTGAGTGCCGCCTTGCATTGGCGGTAGAAGCCCTCGCCGGCCTGGCTCAGGCCCAGGCGGCGCGTACTGCGTTCCACCAGACGTGCGCCCAGGCGTTCTTCCAGCGCCGCCAGGCTGCGGCTGGCGGCGGCATTGGACATGCCCAGCGCCTCGGCCGCGCGCGAGAGACTGCCCAGCTCGGCTACCTGCACGAAGAGTTCGAATTGATTCCAGCGGTCCATGGGGCGGCTTTCCTGGCGAGGTGGGCAGTCCGAAGTGGAAAACAGTTTTCCACATTCGTCATATATCTGCAGAAAAATAAGACCTATATTACCGCTCAGCGAAAAAATCAAAACCATTTTCCCCATCGCCGAGGAGACCATGCTCAATCTCAACGAAGACACCATCACCCAGGCCGTCCTGGCGCGCCATGCCGGCATGGCCGATGAACGCCTGCGGCAGATCGTGACCAGTCTGGTGCAGCATCTGCATGCCTTTGCGCGCGAAGTCAGGCTGACCGAGGAGGAGTGGTTCGCGGGCATCCGTTTCCTCACCGAGACCGGGCAACTGTGTTCGGACAAGCGCCAGGAATTCATTCTGCTCTCCGACACGCTCGGGCTGTCCACGCTGGTGATGGCACAGCAGCACCACAAGCCGGCCGGCTGCACCGAGGCGACCGTGTTCGGTCCTTTCCACGTGGAGAACTCCCCGGTTTATCCGCTGGGGGCGGATATTTCCAACGGGGCCAAGGGGCAGCCCTGCTTCGTCAGCGGCAGCGTACGCGGTCTGGATGGCCAAGCCGTTGCCAACGCCAGGATGGAAGTCTGGCAAGCCGATGAGGATGGTTTCTATGACGTGCAGTATCCGGACCTGGCGCAGTTGCAGGCGCGCGGTACGCTTCATACCGATGCGGCCGGGCGTTACCACTTCCGCAGCATCCTCGCCAATTCGTATCCGATCCCGCACGACGGCCCGGTGGGCAAGATGCTGGAGACCCTGGGCCGTCATCCGTGGCGACCGGCGCACCTGCATTTCCGCATCCAGGCCGAGGGCTATGAGACGCTGATTACCCACGTCTTCCGTCGTGGCGATGAATACCTGCAATCCGATGCCGTCTTCGGTGTACGCTCCACCCTCATTGCCGACTGGCCGCGCCACGAGGCCGGTACCGCGCCCGATGGCACGGTGTGTGACCAGCCCTTTTACACGCTGGACTATGATTTCATCCTCAATCCCCAGCGCACCTGAGTCCGCCATGTCCCTGTCCGCGCCCAGTTTCACTTATAGCAGCGCTGCTGCCCGTGTCATCTTCGGTGCCGGCAGCCTGCAACATCTGGTTCGAGAAACCGAGCTTCTGGGCGCGCATCGTGCCCTGGTACTGTGTACGCCCGGCCAGCGTGCCGAGGCCGAGCGCGTGGCGTCCCTGATTGGCGATCGTTGCGCCGGGGTATTCGACCAGGCCGTCATGCACGTGCCCATCGAGACGGCACGACACGCGCGGTCGGTGGCCCAGGCGCTGGGCGCGGACTGTGCCATCGCCATTGGGGGTGGGTCCACGATGGGATTGGGCAAAGCCATTGCACTGGAATCCGAGCTGCCCATCCTGGCCATCCCGACCACCTATGCCGGTAGCGAGATGACGCCCATTTACGGCATCACCGAAGCCGGTCTCAAGAAGACCGGCCGCGCCGCGCGCGTGTTGCCGCGCACGGTCATCTATGATCCCGAATTGAGTCTTGGCCTGCCGCTGCCGCTGTCGGTGACCAGTGGCATCAACGCCATGGCACATGCGGCCGAGGGCCTGTATGCGCCGGACGCCAACCCCATCATGTCGCTGCTGGCCGAAGAGGGCTTGCGCGCACTGGCCGAGGGTTTGCCGCAGCTGCTGGTGCGCAGTGATGATCTCGAGGCACGCAGTCAATGCCTGTATGGTGCCTGGCTGTGCGGCACGGTGCTGGGCAATGTGGGCATGTCGCTGCATCACAAGCTGTGCCACACCTTGGGAGGCAGTTACAACCTGCCGCATGCGCAGACGCATACCGTGATCCTGCCGCATGCGCTGGCCTACAACGCACCGGCCGCACCGCAGGCCATGCAGCGCATCGCACGGGCACTGGGCACCGACGATGCCGCGCAGGGGCTGCATGCGCTGGCGCGCAAGCTGCGGGCGCCGTTGTCCTTGCGCGAGCTGGGTATGCCCTATGAGGCGCTGGATCGCTGCACCGACATCGCCTTGCAGAATGCCTATGCCAATCCGCGTCCGCTGGAGCGCGCGGCGCTGCGGACCTTGCTGGAGCGTGCCTGGCAGGGGGATGCGCCTGAGTGACGTATAGTGTGGCGGTGCAAGGCTTGCATAGACGACGTCCAGATTACCAGGAGACCGCCAGGCCAGGAACATCGGCCAGGCCACGGGCGGCCTATTGCCGGCTGAGTGGCGAGATCAGCCCATGCACGCTTTAATCCACCTCTGGCCGCAGCTCGTCCTGGAACTGCGCTACTTGTGTGCCACGCACTGAACAGCCGATGCGACTACCCGGGAAAGCTGGATCGCGCGAAGCTTCGATGACCAAGGAGCGCTCGCCCAGTACATTGGCCTGGGCCCGATAATGCTCAAAGCGCGTGGTGCGGTGCCATCCGCCGCGATCAAAGATTTCCATGCGCACGTAGTTGCCTTCCAGCTCGCGGCTGGTGCGCTTGAAGTTGGGGATGGCCGCACCCAAGGCTTTGACCAGTTGTTCCGGCGTAGCCGGACTGAAGAAACCCCAGCTGATCTTCTGCAACTGGCCGTTGATTTCCAGACGTTCGTCGTAGTAGCCGCTCAGGATTTGTCCGTAGGCCTGTGCCGGGGCCGCTACGGCGATGTGGTTGCGGCCTGCGGTGCTACGGTCCGGGACATCGATACTGGCCACCGGGCCCTTGAGGGTGACCACGAAAGCCGGTTGCAACGCGCCGGAGAACTGGCGTACCGTCGCCGCGAAGCTGGCGTCGCAACTGCCAAGCGCCTTGAGGACGT
The DNA here is from genome assembly GCF_057809315.1 of Herbaspirillum sp. FG34. Taxonomy (NCBI): domain Bacteria; kingdom Pseudomonadati; phylum Pseudomonadota; class Betaproteobacteria; order Burkholderiales; family Oxalobacteraceae; genus Herbaspirillum; species Herbaspirillum sp. FG34. The sequence goes on from NZ_JBMDJS010000009.1 coordinate 104,658, forward strand.
TTTCCAACGGCGTGCGCTGGTCGGTCACCGCGGCGGACTCCGCCTTCGTGCGCAATTCGTCGCGTTGTGCTGCTTGCTGCGACTTCACTGCCAGTCGCTGCTGCTTGATTTGCAACTTGGCCATGCGCTCTTCCGGCGTGGAGCAGGCGGTGGTCAATAGAAGTGTGCCGGCTGCGAGCAGCCAGATGCGTGATGTGGACATGTTTTCCCCTTGATATGTCTACGTGGTTGAGTGTTCTTGTTCGGTGATGCGGTTTACTGCGGTCCAGCGATGACAGTCTTGCGGTGTATCAGCCGCCGTCGTATTGCTGCGGTGTTGCGTTGCTCTGGCTGCCGGTAAGCTCCAGAAGGGTCGGCAGCGCGATGTCTTGCGTAGGGTGCAGCCGCACCGGCACCGTAGTACAGAGACACAGATGGTAGTGCGCCCCAGGTTCGTGATGCAGGAAGGACGGAGCGTCGCCAGTCAAGGCAACCTGGTTCTGACGGGCGTTGTGGCGGCATTTGTAATCGGCCTCCTTGGCGCACCACAGCCGATAGAAGGCGGCTTCCCGCTGGTCGCCGGTGAGGCCTTCCAGGCTGGACAACTCATGCGGTGTGAAGGCCAGCTCCGCCAGTGCCGACAGGTCGCGTTCGGGCGCCGGAGCTTCGATGTCCACGCCGATCTGCGTGCCCACTCCTACCGCACAGGCGATCCAGCCGCGGCTGTGCGAGAGGCTGACCGCTGGCTGCCCGACCCCATCGGCCAGCTCTCCTGCGATGCGCACCACCGGAGCGGCCCCGCCTGGCTCGCTTACCGCGATGTCGTCCAGGCGGCAGCCACTGACCTGCATGAGTGCATGACGCATCAGCAGCCGGGCCAGCAGGAATTCGCCCGCACGCTGCGGACGCAGGAAACCCTGCAGGCGCATGCGCTCATTGGGCGACAGGACCGCCGCCAGCCGGGCCAGCGTGGAGGAACGTGCGCCCGCGCCGACGAAGCTGCGGCCATCCACCACCCAGGCTACGGTGGAGGCCATGACGACTTACTTGCCCAGCTTGACGATGTCGCCCTTGAGGGCGACACCGGCCATGGTGGCGGCCAGCGCCGAGGTCAGTGCGAGGGAGAGGGAAATGATCTTCATATCGCTTGTTTTCCTTGTCATGAGAGGAGGCAGAGCAGGCAGAGGAGGGGCGCTCAGGGCCAGCGTCTGAAAATGAGCGAGGTGTTGATGCCGCCGAAGGCAAAGTTGTTCGACATCACGTATTCGCACTGCAGTGCGCGGCCTTGCCCGGTGAGGTAGTCCAGTTCGCCGCAGTCGGAGTCGGGATGCTGCAAATTGATGGTCGGAGCGAACCAGCCGTGACGCATCATCTCGATGGACAGCCAGGCTTCCAGCGCGCCGCAGGCACCCAGAGTGTGGCCCATGTAGCTCTTGAGCGAGCTGATCGGTACGCGATGGCCGAACACGCGTGCGGTGGCCTGGGTCTCAGCCAGATCACCTTGGCGCGTACCGGTGCCGTGCGCATTGATGTAGCCGATGGACGAGGCCGGCAAGCCGGCGTCGTCCAGCGCCATCTGGATAGCCGCCTGCATGGTGGCAGCGTTGGGATTGGTGACGTGGGCGCCGTCGCTGTTGGTGCCGAAACCGACGATCTCGGCATAGATCCGCGCCCCGCGTGCCTGGGCGTGTTCCAGGTCTTCCAGAATCAGGCTGCCGGCGCCTTCGCCCAGCACCAGGCCGTCGCGGTCGCGGTCGAAGGGGCTGGGCGTGAGCTTCGGAGTGTCGTTGCGAACGCTGGTGGCGTAGAGCGTATCGAAGACTGCGGCTTCGGTGGCGCACAGTTCTTCCGAACCGCCAGCGACCATCGCCACCTGACGCGCACTGCGGATGGTCTCGTACGCATAGCCGATGCCCTGGCTGCCCGAGGTGCAGGCGCTGGACGTGGTGATGATGCGACCGGTAATGCCGAAGAATACGCCCATGTTCACTGGCGCCGTGTGGGCCATCATCTTCAGGTAGGTATTGGCGTTGATGTCGCGGGTATTCTTTTCGGCGAACATCATGGCGAAGTCGGCAATCGCATTGGGCGTGCCGGCCGAGGAGCCATAGGCGATGCCCAGTTGGCCGCTCTTGAGCAGAGGATCTTCCAGCAGCCCGGCATCGGCCAGCGCCCATTCGCTGGCGCGGGTGGCCATCAGGGCGACCCGGCCCATGCTGCGCGTGGTCTTGCGGTTGTAGCGTTCGGACAGCGAAAACTCTGCTGCCGGTGCACCCAGGCGGGTGTGCAGGCCGATGTAGTCATCCCAGCCGGGCATGCGCTGCACGGCATTGGTATAGGTCTTCAACTGCGCCAGTGCGCTGGTCCAGTCGGTGCCGATGGGACTGATGCCGGCCATGCCGGTGACCACCACCCGGCGTTCGGTGCGGGGATGCGTCATGCCAGGCCTCCGTTGACCGAGATTACCTGGCGCGTGATGTAGGCCGCATCGGGCGACATCAGGAAGGCCACGGCCGCCGCCACTTCCTCGGGCTTGCCGGCGCGGCGGGCGGGGATCAGTTTGAGGATTTCCTCGACGGGAGCGTCTTCGGTCATGTCGGTATCGATCAGGCCGGGGGCGACGCAATTGACGGTGATGTCGCGCTTGGCCAGTTCCAGCGCCAGCGCTTTGGTGGCGCCGATGACGCCGGCCTTGGCCGCGCTGTAGTTGACCTGGCCGCGATTGCCGATCAGTCCGGACACCGAGGCCAGGGTCACGATGCGGCCCGCAGCGCGCCGCCGCACCATGGGCATGACCAGCGGATTGAGCACGTTGTAGAAACCATCGAGGTTGGTGCGCAAGACGCTGTCCCAGTCTTCGCCGGGCATGGCGGGAAACGCGTTGTCGCGGGTGATGCCGGCGTTGCAGACCACGCCGTAGTAGCAGCCGTGCTGTTCCACGTCCGCCAGCAGGGCTTGCGAGGCTTGCTCGCGGTGGGCGACGTCGAATTGCAGTACGCGGACCTGACGGCCCAGCGCCGCGATCTCGGCGGCTACCTGGTCGGCGGCGTCGCGCCGTGCGTGGCAATGCAGGACGATGTGGTATCCCTCGCGTGCCAGGCGCAGCGCGATGGCGCGGCCGATGCCCCGGCTCGAGCCGGTGACGAAAATGCTGTGTTCTCCCGATGTGGTCATGCCATGCCTTCTTGAAGATAGTGTGTTGCGTCGCGCGGCTGGAACACCGACACGGTGGCTTGCGCCAGTTCTTGTTGCGTCGCCAGGTCGGTGATGCGGCATTCGAAGGAGCCCAGCCCGTTCTCCGCCTGCAACAGCAGTTGCACCGACACCCCCAGGCGCATGCCGGTGGCAAATTCGGGAACTGCGCAGTGATAGCGGCGCGATCCCAGCAGAAAGCCGATCTTGGCGCGACCGCCCTGGCGCAGTTCGTGGTAACCGGCCCAGGCGGCGATGCTCTGCGCCATGTATTCGATGCCGACCCAGGCACCTACGCCGCTGCCTTGCCGGAAGAGGCTGTCGTGGCGGATTTCCAGTTCGGCCTGCAGTTGATCGTGGCTCACCGCCACCACGCGGTCGATCAGGATCATGGGGGCGGCGTGCGGCAGCAGTTGCTCAATCGGCGGGATATCTTGCAGGGCCGGATTCATGTGTCCTCCCGGCGAGAAAACACCAGCGCCACGTTGCTGCCGCCAAAGGCGAAGGAGTTGGAGAGCACGTGCCGCAGCGGCCGGCCCAGAGCTTGCCCGATCGCTACCGGCGCCAGTGGCGGCAGCGCCGGATCAGGCACGCCATCCCACAGATGCGGCGGCAGCAGGCCGTCCGGATTGCCGTCCTGCATCAGGAGCCAGCACAGTCCGGCCTCAACGGCGCTGGCCGCGCCCAGGGTGTGGCCGGTGAAGGGCTTGGTCGAGCTCACCGGCACTGCCAGCCCGAACAGGGTCTCGATGACGTGTGACTCCATCGCATCATTTTGCGCTGTTGCCGTGCCGTGCAGGTTGATGTAGTCGATCTGGTCAGCGCGCAGTCCGGCACGGCGCAAAGCCTGGCTGATAGCCAGTTGTGCGCCCCGGCCCCGGGGATCGGGGGCCGAGATGTGATAGGCGTCGGAGGACTCGCCCCACCCGCTCAATTGCACGGGCGCCGGCTCGCGCGTGAGCAGGAACAGGGCTGCAGCTTCGCCGATGTTGATGCCCTGGCGATGCAGTGAAAGCGGATTGCAACGTTGGGTGCTCACCGATTCCAGTGCGGTGAAGCCGGCAATGGTGAAATCGCACAAGCTGTCGACGCCGCCGCAGAGCACGGCGTCGCAAAGACCCATGTTGAGCAGGCGTGCAGCACTGGCGATGGCCTTGCCGCTGGAAGCGCAGGCGCTCGATTGCACGTAGGCCGGACCGGTGGTGCCCAGCGTCAGTTGCAACGCGGCGGCGGGAGAGCCCAATTCTTGCTGGCCGTAATGATAGCCGGGCGGAAAGCTGCCGCTGCTGGCCCGTGCGGCAAAGGCGGCCTCGCCCTCGGCGATGCCGGAGGTACTGGTCCCGAGCACGATGCCAATACGTTCTGCACCATGGCGGGCGATGGCGGCATCGACCTGAGCACGGATGGGTTGCAGTGCTGCCAGCGCCAGGCGATTGTTGCGGCTGCGTTCGCGCAGGGGCAGATGGCTGTCTTCCGGGAGCAGCGTATCCTCGCTCACGGCGCCCAGTGCCAGTGGCGTGCCATTTGCGTCGACATGGCGTGCATCGTCGCGCAGGCCGCTCTGGCCGGCCAGCAAGCGCGCACGGATCGTCTCGTGCGTGCCGCCTAGCGGGCAGACCATGCCGAGGGCGTTGAGATAAAGGCTCATGCTTGGGGCGATGTCATTCAGAGGTTACCACCGACTGAATCGTCAGCTTGTAGTGGTAACGCAGATTGTTCAGGATCACTTTCCCTCCCCAGCGCCGCTGGTCGGGATAGTCGATCACGGCAATCGTTTCGCCGTGGAGCAGGAGGGTACGTTGAGCCTGGGCTTCGCGCAACTCCCAGCCCTCAGGAAGTGCCTGGCGAATCGCCTCGGTCGGCCAGAGCGTCAGTTGTACGTCCTGCAGCACATCTTCACCTTGTACCTGGCTGGGAAGCAAGGCATGACGCCAGACCTGCAAGCGTTGGCCATCATAGTGAAGCGACATGACGCGCTGGCCGAAGGCCAGACCGACCAGATCGACATGCCCGGGATCGATTTCCAGGGCGGTGTCGAGTTGGTCGACGCGGCTGCCGCGCTCGACCGTCAGATGTTGCTGCAGGCTGATGCTTTGTCCCAGTGCCGCCGGCGACAGTCGCAGGGACAGGCGCGCCGGGGCACGGCCATCGGGCACCATGGGCGCGGCGCAGGCGGCAAGCAGGAAGGCGACGGTCATGGCGGCAAGCAGCAGGGCGGGTTTCATACGGAGTCCTTGACCGGCTGGGCGCGCAAGGTGCCCAGACCGGGATGGGTGAACAGGGGGGCCAGCAGCCACACCAGCAGCATCCCGCACAGCATGGTGAGGCCAAAGGCGTGCAGTGGCGGACTTTTGCTCAACGCCAGCAGGCCGAAGGAGAGCAGTGCGCTGGCGGCCGACAGGCCGACGGTCAGCCAGGCATGTGCACGTTGGTTTGGGGAAGATTCGAGCAGGAAGATGCCATAGTCCACGCCCAGTCCCAGCACCAGCAGTCCAGCCAGCACGTGGAATAGTTGCAGCGGCTGACCCAGCCAGCCGAACAGGCCCAGGGTCAGCAGCGAGGCCAGCAGCGGCGGCGCCAGCGCGCGCCAGGCGCGGCGGCGGTAGCGCAGCGTCAGCAGGGCGAAGATGGCCGCGTAGGCGCAGAGCAGCGCCCAAGCCATCATGATCCGGTATTGACGCAGCACCGACGAGATCTCGCCGACCTTGTCCACCCATTGCACGCCCGGCAGTCCTTCGGCGACGGCGGCCAGTTGGTCGAGCTGGCGATAGTCGGCCAGCCCGCGCAGGGCGACGATGCTGGCGAATTGACCATCCACTTGTCCCAGCCACAGATGGCGCGAGGCGGCTGCGGCCGGGGTGGCGAGGAATTGCGCTGGCGTGATCGGCTGGGTCTTCTCCAGCATGCGCTGGCGCAGCGCTTGCGCCCACTGCGCACTCTCCCCGATGGCGCGGGCAGTCAGGGTGATGGCATCGGGCGCATCGCCTCGGGTATCCAGCAGACTGCGATGCAGCAGGGACAAATTCTCCTGCTGGCGGCGCTGCGAGGGAACCCAGTTGGAGAGCGCCTGTACGCCGCTGATGAGCTTGCGTTGCAGCAGCGGTTGCAGCTTCTCGCGCAGCGCCTCTTCCTGCTGCAAGACGGCCTCGGCCGACGCGCCGCGCACCAGGTAGAACTGTACCGGCGCGGCCATGTCCAGTAACTGGCTGATGCGGATCTGATCCTGCAGCAAGGCAGGTGGACTTTTCTGCAGGGCACGGATGTCGTCACTGCTGTGCAGACGGGCGACCCCGACGATGGCCAGTCCGATCAGCGCTACCGCCCCGGGCAGGACCAGGTGCCAGGCGAAGCCGCCCAGCAGATCAGGCCAGCGCGCGATGCTCTGGCCGAAGCGCAGCGCTTGCGGGGTCGCGCGCAGCGTGTGCGGACCGATCAGTTGAGGGAACCAGCAGATCACCGTCAGCCAGGCAAACACCAGTCCCAGTGCGGAGAACACGGCCATTTGCTGCAAACCGGGGAAGGGCGTCAGGGCCATGCCGAGATAGCCGATCAGGGCTGCCAGCAACATCAACGCAAGCCCCGGCAACAGGCGTCGCAACAGGGCCTGTGAATCCTGCGATGCCGGTGCTGCGAGGCGGGCACAGAGGAAGTAGATACCATAGTCCTGAGCGATGCCGATCAGGCTGGCTCCAAATACCAGGGTCAGCAAATGAATCTTGCCGAACAGCAGCATGCTCACCGACAGCGCACCCAGGCAACCGACGGCAATGGACAGGGCGATGTAGAGAATCGGCTTGAAGGAGCGCAAGGTCAGCCACATCAACAGCAGGATGCCCAGCAGCGAGCCGGCGCCGATGGTGGCGCTCTCACTGCCGGCCTGGGCACTGGCGGCGGCGGCATGCAGGATTACCCCGCCGCTGACGACCTCGCTGGCCTGGTTGTGGGCGGCTCGCTGCGCCTGTGCCAGCAACGGCATGACCTGCTCCTGTGCCTGCATCGACAATGCCGGGGCCTTCAGCTCCAGTAGCAGCAGGACATAGTTGATGCCGTCACGTTCTACGAAGAGCTGGCCATCACGCGGACGTACTGGCGTTTCCTTGGCGCGTTCCTGGACCCACTGGCTGAAGAGTCCGAAGGGATCATCCTGCCAGGCGCCCAGACGCGGTCCGCCGAAAGCACCGTAAAGACCCGCCAGGGCGCGCTGGCTCCATTGCTGTGCATTCCCGACGGCCAGCTCGGCGCGCTGGGTATCGCTGAGCAGCATGGTGCGGCCAGGCTCCAGGCTGTCCAGCCACTGGCTTTGCCACTGCGCAGAGTCACCGCTGACTGGCACGATCAGTGCGGCGTGCCCGCGCAGGACGTCAAGATAGGCCTGTGCACCGGCGCGGGCCCGGCTCCAGTCACGGTCGCCGACCAGTACCACCAGCTTTTGCTGGGCCGCGTCGACCATGTGGGAAAAGGCTTGCTGGCGCACCACATCCTTGCCGTCGGCGCCGGGCAGCAGCGCCAGCATGTCGGTATCGGGACTGGCGCGCTGGCCCAGCCACAGCCAGGCGTTGTGTCCGGCCACCAGCAGCACCGCCAGCAGCCATGCCAGCGCCAACAGGCGCTGCAGGCAACGGCCGGGCTTAGTCAAACAGGGCTCCTTCTTCGGCCGTCATGGCGCCTTCGCCGGTCTTGATGGCCGAAAAGCTGATCTCGGTACGGTCGCCGCTGGCTTCCTGCATGCTGACCTTGTCCACATAGCTGGCACCGGCCAGGCTGATGTCGCCGATGGCCTTGGCCAGGGCCGGCTGGCGTGCCTTGAGCGCGACCTGCCAGTGGCCGTCGCGCAGGCTGCCATCGAGTTCAAAGAGCGTCTCGAGCTGGCTCAAATCCCCTGCCAGCAGCGAGAAGAGGACGCTATTGATCATCTTTACCACCGGTTCCTGTTGCGCATCGAGTTTCATGGCGATGCGGCCATCCTGAATCTGCACGATGGCGTCGCGAGTGATGCGCAGGGTACCGGGGAACGGTTGCAGCGTCTGCCACAGGATGCCCCGGCCCTTGAGCACGCAGAAGCGCCCATGCGATTGCAGTGGCTTCTTGATGCCGGTCAGTTGCTTGGTTTGGTCGAAGCGACCACACATCACGGTCGGTTTGGCCAGCCTGGACTGGATCTGTTGTACCGGCGCAGCGGCCTGGGCGATAGGCGGGATGGCCAGCAAGGCCAAGCAGCAGAGAAGGGAGCGTGCGTTCATGGGGTGGGAGGCGTCAGTCCGAGCTTGTGCCACAACACCGGCGGCGAAACGAAGCACATCTCGTGGTTGTTCATCTGCACCGCCACCTGAACGGTGGAGGCACGGGTCAGGCGCGCGCCGCTGACGGCGTCGCTGATGAGGTAGTCGATGCGCAGGCGGTTTTCCCACTCGACGATGGCTGCGCTGACGCGAATGCGCTGGCCGAATCGCGCCGGTGCGGCATAGCGCAGGTGCAGGTCGATCACCGGCCAGCCATAGCCGGACTCCTTCATGGCGGGGTAGTTGTAGCCGATGCCGTCTAGCAGGGCGCAGCGCGCGGCTTCCATGTATTCGACATAACGACCATGCCAGACGATTTCCATGGGGTCGAGGTCATAGAACTGGATCTGCAACTCAACTTCCCCGCGCCAGGGCGAATTGGCCAGGGTGATCTTGCCCGCAGGCAGGAGGGGGTCAGTCATACAGACTCCATGCCTGGGCGCGCAGACGCTGCAGCAGCCGGCGCAGGTCGGGTTCGAGCATGCGGTCTTCATCAACCACCGCGATGTCTTCGGCCAACGCGGCCTGCATGGCGGCCAGACGGCCGGCCGGCAAGTCCTGCAGCGGCGTATCGCCGGGTTGCTGGCGCTGGCTGCGCAGCCACACGCCCTGGCGCACCGTGATCAGCAAGGCGGCCGCGACCTGTTCGGTCAGTTCCAGCACGCGCAGGCAATCGCGCGCGGCAATGGTGCCCATGCTCACCTTGTCCTGGTTGTGGCATTCGGTGGAGCGCGAGAATACCGAGGCCGGCATGGTCAGCTTGAGGGCTTCGGCAGTCCACGCCGAAGTGCTGATCTGCAGGGCCTTCAGGCCATGGTTGATGGGCGCGCGTTCGCCCTGGGCGCCGGACAGGTTGGCCGGCAGGCCGTTGTTGTAGCGCTGGTCCACCATCAGGGCCATCTGGCGATCGAGCAGGTCGGCGATGTTGGCCACGGCGGTCTTCATGCTGTCCATGGCGAAGGCGATGTGGCCTCCATAGAAATGGCCGCCATGCAGCACGCGCTCGCCATCCGGATCGATCAGCGGGTTGTCGTTGGCGCTGTTGAGTTCGTTCTCGATGAACTGGCGCAGCGACGGCAGGGCATCGTTGAGTACGCCGATCACGTGCGGCGCACAGCGCACCGAATAGCGATCCTGCAGACGCTTTTCGTTGCGGTGCGCCTGGCCGCACGGCAGGTCGCGCTGCAGCCAGGCCGCCACCTGCTGCTGGCCCGGATGCGGTTTGGCCGAGAACAGGGTGGCATCGAAATGGTGGGCATTGCCATCCAGCGTGAAGCTGCTCATGGCCGTGATGCGGGTAGCCAGCTGGCACAGGTAGCGCGCACGGTCGAAGGCCAGGCAGGCCAACGCGGTCATGACGGCGGTACCGTTCATGATGGCCAGCCCTTCCTTGGGACGCAGGCGCAGCGGCGTCAGGCCGGCTGCGGCCAGTGCCTCGGTGGCCGGCACTGTGGCGCCATCGCGCCAGACCTGGCGCTCGCCGCACAGTACGGCGGCGAGGTAGGACAGTGGCGTGAGATCGCCACTGGCGCCCACCGAGCCCTCGCAGGGAATCTGCGGCAACAGATCGTGTTGCAGCAGCGCCGCGATCTGTTCCAGCAAGGCCACGCTCACGCCCGAGAAGCCCTGGCACAGGGAATTGAGCCGGGCCGCCAGGATGGCGCGCGCCTGCTCCGGCGTGAACAGCGCTCCCAGGCCGCAGCCGTGGTAGGTGTAGAGGTGATGCGGCAGTTCCGGCACCAGTTGCGGCGGCACGGTCACCGTGCAGGAATCGCCATAGCCGGTGGTGACGCCATAGATGGTGCCATCCTCGCGCAGCAGTCGGTCGAGGAAATCGGCACCGCGCGCAATACGTGCACGGAAGCTCTCGGCGTCGTGCAGTTGCGCCGTGCGCTCGCGCCGCGCCAGCGCCACCACATCCTCGATGGTGAGGGGCTGGGCGCCGAAGCAGACAGGGGCGCTCTTGGCGGAAGAGGAAACGTCAGTGTGAGGCATGCTGTTCGTCCAGGGCGCAATCGGCCCAGAAATCATAGAAATTGAACCACTGGTAAGGCGCCTGAAGGCAGTGCGCTTCCAGGCGTGCGGCATAGGCTGCCGCCAGTTCGTCCAGCACCGCTGCACGCTGCTTGCGTGGCAGGACGATGCGATCACGGAAGGCTTCAAAGCTGACCTCCGCGCCTTCGGCGCTGCGGCGCGAGAACATCAGGAACACCGGACATTGCAGCAGCGCCGCCATGACGTAGGGGCCGATCGGAAAGGGAGCACTGCGGCCCAGGAAAGGCGCGCGCGCCACCCGTGGCTGCGGCGAGACCGGCACCCGGTCACCGGCGATGACCACGAACTCGCCCTGTGCCACCTTCTCGGCCAGCATCATGGCAGTAGCTGGAGACATGTCGGTGACCTGCATCAGGTTCAACTGACTGGCCGGATCCAGCTGGGCCAGCATCTGGTTGAAGGCCTGGGCGTGGCGCGTATGCACCAGTACCGTCAGTTTGAGGGCGGGATGCTGGCGGCCGATCACGCGGCACAGCTCGAGGTTGCCGAGGTGGGTGCAGATGATGAGTCCGCCACGCCCGGCGGCGATGGCCTCGGAAATAGGCGCGCTACCGTGCAAATGAACGTTTTTGATGGGGAACAGGCCACCCCACAGCAACATCTTGTCCAGCAGGCTTTCGCCGAATGCGGCGAAGTGAAGGAAAATGCCAAAAACCCCGGAGCGCAGCGGCAGCCCGGGACGGTAGCGCCGTACCTGCGCCAGAAAATCGCGCGAGGCCTGGCGGGCAGGTCCATTGGCAGCGATGTACCAACACAGCACCGGATAGAGCATCAGCCGGAAGGGCAGCCGGCCCAGCAGGCGATAGACCGCGAACAGCAAACGCATGCCGGCCACGAAGCTGACTTCGTTGATCTGCGCCCAATGGCGCGTACGGGGTGGATGGCTCATGCGCTGCGCCCGCCCAGGCGCCGCCAGCTGCCGCGCGCCAGCAGCAGCGGCGCGCGCAGCAGCATGCCGAAGAACAGGCGGGCATGCATGCGCGAGATCAGTACGTTGTCCAGCCAGACCTGGAAGTGCGACACACCGTCGGCTGGATAGCGCACCCGCGTGGCCAGGTTGTGTACGCGCAGGCCGCGCCAGTAGAGGCGGACCAGGATTTCGGTATCGAAATCCATGCGCCGCCCGATAGGAGCGCTATCCATCAACTGCAGCGTCGGCGCCAGTGGATAGACCCTGAAGCCACACATCGAATCGGCAATCTCCAGCGACAGCGTATTGATCCACACCCAGATGTGCGTCAGGTAGCGGGCATAGAGCCGGCCCTTGGGTACGCTGTCGTCATAGATCGGTTTGCCGTTGATGACGGCGACCGGAGCCGCCTGTGATGCGGCCAGGAAACGCGGGATGTCGGCGCTGTCGTGCTGGCCGTCGGCATCGATCTGCAAGGCGTGGGTGTAGCCAGCCGACGCGGCATGGCGCAGGCCGGTCATGACGGCGCCGCCCTTGCCCTGGTTGCGGGTGTGGACCAGCAGCGTGACCTGTTGCGGATCGGTGGCGGCCAGTTGTCGCAGCACGGCGGCACAGACGTGGCTGCTGCCATCGTCGATCAGGATGCAAGGCAGCCCGTGACCGCGTACGGCAGCGACCACCGCGCCGATGGCGTGCTCGTGGTCGTAGACCGGGATCACCACCACGGTACTGTGCAAGGTGGATGCGGTCATGCCGCCCCCAGCAGGAAGCGGCCGCTGGCGTGCTGGCCTGCGTCCGAATGCAGACGGAAGGACAACTGCGACTTGGCGGTATCGAATTGCAGGTCCAGCAGCACGCGCATGCCTGGTGTGATGACGCGCTGGAACTTCAAGGTCTGCAGGCCCAGGAAGCGTGGCGGCAGGTTGAAGTAGCGCCGGCCCAGCGTGAGCGACCAGTCGGTCTGCACCACGCCGGGCAGGATGGGTGCGCCGGGGAAGTGGCCGCGGAAGTAGAGCAGGTCGGCGGGGAGGTCCAGCGCCAGTTGCACTTGCCCTGTGCTGCGCTGCAGTTCGGTTACGTTCGGCAATGTGGGCGCACTGCTCTCCAGCAGCGCGGTCAGTGCCGAGAGCGTAACCTTGCCTTGCGAGTTCACCGGCAGTGCCTCCAGGTAACGCCACAAGCGCGGCAGGGCGATGGCTTCGATGGCGCCGGCCAATGCCGTCTTGAGCGCGGCGTTAAGGGCCAGTTTGCCTTGTGCGACCAGCAGGGCTTGACCTTGCGCAGTGGGCACCACGAAGGCAGCGATGAACTGGCGTGCGCGGCGGCCTTGATGAACGATCACGCGCACTTCCTCGACCAGCGGACTGGCGGCCAGCAGTTGTTCGATGCGCGTCAGCGAGATGCGTTTTTCTTCCAGCTTGACGATGCGATCGCTGCGCCCGCGCAGTTCAAAGGCGGCGGGGATGTCTTCCATCAGCACGGCACGGTCGGCCATGCTGAACCAGCCGCTGTCGGGCAGGTGCGGCGAGCGCACTTCCAGTTCGCCTTCGGCGCCGAGGCGCACGGACACGCCGGGCATGGCCTGCCAGTGCTCGCGGCGCTGCAGGAGATCGCTGTCGGGCTGGCGCCAGGCGATGCCACCGGTTTCGGAGCTGCCATAGATTTCCAGCGGACGCTGCCCCAGCAGCCGCGCGGCATCGCATGCCGCTTCGGCCGGCAGCGGACCGCCGGAAGAGAAGATCGCGCGCAGTTGGCGCGCATCCGGTTGCGTGGCCTGCTCGGGCAGGCGTTTCAGATGGGCCGGGCTGGACAATAGCAGCCACGGGCGGTTACCAGCCATGCGCTGCAGATCCTCGGGGAAGAACGCGCTGCCTGCATGCACCGGACGTCCCGCACACAGCGCCCACAAGACCTTGAACAGCAAACCATAAATATGCTGGTGCGATACCGTGGCGACCACTTCGGCCTGGCCCACTGTGGCGCCGAAGAGCGCCTCCAGCGTGGCCACTTCATTGGCCATCTGGCCCAGTTGCTTGGGGATGGCCTGGGCTTGGCCGGTGCTGCCGGAGGTGTAGACCACCAGGCCGGCGAAGTCCGCGCGCAAGGCGGGCCAAGGAGAGGAAGGATCGTCGAAGGAGGCATCAGGAGCGGGCTGCAAGGCCGGCCAATGGACACCGAAGTCGCCGAGGAAACCATCGACCTCGCCGCGCAACTGGCCGCAGGTGTCGGGCAGGGCATCGCTGGGCAGGTAGGCTGTCTTGCCGGCCAGCCAGGTACCAAACAGGGCGGCAGCGAAATGCAGCGTGTCTTGATGGAAGAGGGCGAAACGCTGTCCCGGCGTGGTCTGCAGCAACTGCTTCCAGCGCAGCAACTCGGCGCGCCAGGTGGCATACGTGACCGCCACGCCGTCGCGCCAGCCGATCACGCGTTCGCCGTCAAATGCCTGGAACGGTAGTTGCAGCAGGTCCAGCCTTGTGGTGGCGGGCATGTCGACTGTCTCACGCATGATGCTGGCGCCGGACGTAAAGGCGCACCAGGTATTCGCCGGCAAACAGCGCGCCCATGGCGACGTAGGAAATGACCCCGGTGTACATCGACCACACCGCTGGCGAGGCCCACAGTGCGGTGCCCAGGGCGATGCTGCCATTGACCGCGAAGAACAGGCACCACACCTGGGTAACCCGGCGTGTATAGGCGATCACGAACAGCGGCAGGTCGGGTGAACTCAGGCGTGCCATGCGTTCGATGACGGTAGGCGGTTTGTAGAGGCTGTAGCCGAACAGGGCCAGCATGCCGCCGCTGATGGCTACCGGATAGAGCTTCAGCGGCAGCAGCGCATTCCAGGCCAGGGCCGGCGCGGCCAGGGCCAGCGCGGCCACGCCCATCCAGCGCAGCGGGCGGCTGCTGCGGCTGGTGAACAGGCGCACCGCGGCGATGAGCACCAGCAGCAGGGCCAGCATGCGTGGTTCCAGCTTGCCGTGGGCGTACCAGATCAGCAGGGGATACAGCAGGATCAACAGCGGGCCGGCCAGGGCGGTCAGCCGGGACATCGCGGGAGGTTTCATGCGCTTACGCGTGCGCTTGTTCGCGCATCAGCGTGGCCAGAATATCCACGACATCCTGCACCGTGCGCACGCTGCGGAAGACGTCGGGCTGAATGCGCTTGCCCGTGGTCTGGTTGAGTTTGACCACGATGTCGACGGCATCAATGCTGTCGATGTCGAGATCGGTGTAGAGGTTGGACTGGGGCGTGATGGCGGCTTTGTCGAGCTCGAACATCTCGTGCAGCATATCGACGATCCACACGGTGATTTCGTCCTTGGTCATGTCAGGTGTCAGAGTGGTCATGATGTGCTTCTCTTGCAAGTGGCTTGGCAACGTCGTTGTGGTGATGTACAGCCTGGGGAGGCGCTCAGGCCGTGGCCTGATGGCTGGCCACCAGCGCAGCCAGCGCCTGTACCGAGGCGAAGTGCTTGCGGGTCTCTTCGGAATTGGCAGAAAGCTTGATGCCATAGCGTTTCTGCAGGCTCATGCCCAGTTCAAGTGCGTCGATGGAATCCAGGCCCAGGCCATCGCCGAACAGGGGCGCGGCGCTGTCGATATCCTCGGGGGCGAGGTCTTCCAGGTCGAGGGCCTCGATGATGAGTTGCTTGATGTCTTGTTCCAGGTCGTGCATGGCCTAGTTCTCTTTCATGAAGTACTGTTGCAGGTAAGTCGTCAGTTGGCGCGCGGCCAGTGTCGGATGGTCGGCGCCGTGCGGCTGCTCGTTGCCGATGATGTGATGCGGTTGAAGGTCCTCGCCGATGTGCAGGCGAAAATGCGCGCGCGTGGCCGGCACCTGCCACCATTTCTCTCCCTTGCCGAGGGTACCGGGCGTACAGCGGATGCGCACCGGCGTGATCGTGCAGCCGCCGCGCACGGCGACGTTGGCCGCACCGCGCTTGAGGCTGATCTGGCCGTCGCCGGGCGTGCGGGTACCCTCGGGGAAGATGATGAGATTGCTGCCGCTGCGGATGGAGCGGATGCAATCATCGATCAGATCCGGCCCCTGGGCATTGCTGATGTAGCCGGCCGCTTGCACCGGTCCACGGGTAAAGGGATTGCGCCACAGTGCACCCTTGACGATGCAGTCGGCATGGCGCACGAAGGCCATCAGCAGCACCGTATCGATGAGCGTCGGATGGTTGGCCAGGATCAGCAGGCCGTTGCGGTTCAGACGTTCCAGTCCGGTGATTTCATAGCGGATCACGCCGCACAGGCGCATCACTTCGACGAAGGCGCGAAACGCCAGGCGGATGAGGTGGCGCGACCACAGCACGCGTTGCTTCGGATCCCGGACCAGATATTGCAAAACGGGGAAGATCACCAGTCGCAGCAGCAGCCCGCCCAGTCCGAAGAGAGCAAAACACATCCCCGTGGCCAAGATGCGCCAGCCACGGTCGATCAGCGGCAGGACCCGTTCAAGCATGTCGCATCCAGTGCCAGTGACGGCCGTCGGCCTGCCGCTGCAGAGTGGACGCTGCAGCGTCCAGGAAAAAGCGCAATACCGCAGCGGGCCCGGCGGTGCCTTGCGCGCAGGGCATGGTGTGGCTGGCCGCTTGCACCTGCTGCCATTGCAGGGACAGTGTGGGTAATGCAGCGTTTTCGTCGGCCGCCTGCATCAGCCAGGACCAGCCGCAGGGCTCTTCGTGTTCATCGGCGAAGTCGGAAAAGAGCGCCGGCAGTGGTGCGTCGGCCACCACCAGCAGCACCTGACGCATGCCGTCGGCCAGCAGGCCGCAGGCTTCGATGACGGCATGTTCGACCGTGCTCTGGCCGGCCGCAATGGCTACCGTATTGGCCTGGCTGCCACGGGCGATGGAAAACAGGCCGGCGTTGGCGTTGTGCACCGAGAGGCTGAAGGCGGTGGGCGACATGGGGGCGGCAGCGGCCAAGGCCATTTGGAGCTCAACAGAACGGGCGCATTCGCCATGGCGCGAAGCAAACACCACCGGAATGTCAAGGCCGGCACTGTCCGTGGTGCTATCGCTGGCGTCGCCGACTTGGCGGGCGGCAGTGCCAAGGGAGGCAGCATTGAAGGCCCCGTAGGCGGCTTCCAGCGCCAGCTTGCCCACCGGGCTGGTGCGTCGGCGCAGCATGGGCGGCATGGCCTTGACTGCTGGTTCCCCCGAACCTGCAGCCTGGCGATCATGCCTGATCCATCGTTGCCAGTCAGCTTGGGATTCGAGACCCGGAACCCACTGCGCATGCGATGCAACTGAAAAACTGACATCCCCTGAATACATATCGTCAAAAGCCCCAGGCTTCTACTTGGCGGTGTTATCTACCGGATCCCCCTTCTTCCGAAGCAGGCCGGTACGCTGCCTGCATCGGTGGATACGCCGTTTTCTTGTTTATTTACAGCACTTATCCGGTGTCTTTAAACGTTACAATTTGTAAGACCGGGTAATGGTACGACAAAACCCTCTTGAATTAACACGAAATTTTCAAGGAGAAACACGGAGAGCTACAGCCAGGGGGCTTATCCGCCGGGTTGGTGTTGTCGATTCGGTACGTTGTCTATCGTCTTGAAGTGAAGGGATGTACGTTTTCAGCGCCAATTTTTTAACTATTTCGGTGGCCCGGCTCGAAACGCCGTGGCGCGATTCTGGAACTTGTTTAGGGTCGGAGGGAGAGAGTCAATTCTGCGAGCAAATCAACAGCAGGAGAGAAAAATGGCCTGGAGAAAGTCAGAACGGTTTTTTCTGGCAACCCAGCCCAACCACCAAGTCGCGGGAATCCGCGTCAACCCTCGCAGACCCGCCAGGGGCAACAAAAATGCCCGACTGCATACACAGTCGGGCATTGGTATTGGTGGAGCCGGCGGGAATTGAACCCGCGTCCAGAAGCACTCTACAGACAGTTCTACATGCGTAGTGCAGTCAATTGGTTTTGATCCTGGCGACGCGGACGCACACGCTTCGACAGGACGAGTTACCTTGGATTTAATGACGTATGAAGTAACCCCATACGCCACGATTCCCTGTAAATGACTCTACCGCTGTTGCCAGCACACCCCAGGGAAGAAGTGCTGTAGAGCTAGAAGTTTCTTAGGTTTCTAGGTGCGATTTACGCTGCGAGAGCGTAAGATTCGTCGTTTGCATTTAAGCAGTTCCGGATGGATTAACGAGGTAACCAGTCCTCGGCATGCCCTGTTCCGCTTTGCAACCCCTGTCGAAACCAAGTCGGCCCCGTGGTGTTGAAGCTTCGCAAATCCCGCTGGGCGCGTGAACTTGCGTATTACGCTGGCCCCTCGCAGCGTTTCCTGAAGAGGCCCCCGCTTTGGCAGCGGGAGGCTGATTATAACCTACTCCCTACTGTATGGGCAGCGTGCGGCTTTTCAAGGCCCGCCTGCGCAGCCTTCGCTCACTGTATCGTCAGATCGACCCGTGCCTTGGGCTCCTTGTCCGGGATGCCGGCGCCGTCCAGCTTGGGGGCAATCAGGAAGATGCGCGCAGGTTCGATCACGCTCTGCTCCTGTAAATAATTTCGCACCTGGTCCGCCCGGCGCTGCGCCAGCTTGCGCAAGTCATCCTGGGTCACTTCGGTGTGTTCCAGGATCATCTTTTCCATCTCGGCTTCGGGCAGGCTCTTGAGCAATCCGATCATGTTGCGCGGCTTGTCGAACTTGCTGTCCTTGTAGACGCGTTCCAGGTACTTGGCACGCTCGGCCGCACTGATGCGCACCGGGCCGGACGGCTGTCCTTCCCTGGCGATCAGGTCGGCCCGCTTGAGATTGCGCATCGCACGTTCCAGCGCTTCACGCCGCAGACCCTGGTCATCGACCTTGGGATCGACACGACCCGTGATGTCGAGCTTGATGCCGGGGCGCTCATGCAGAACATAGCCCAGTGCATCGAGCTTCTTGCGCACTTCGTCGGTGACTTCCGAGGAGCCGGGCGAGAACTCGATGTAGCGCAGTTCGCCAATGTGCTCGTCAGCACGGAACATCGAACCGATCAGCGCGAAGGGCGAGGTGACGGCCTTGACGATCAGGTTCACGAACACCCGCACGATGATGCCGCCCACCGAAAACTGCGGGTCCGACAGCGAGCCCGAAATCGGCAGGTTCAGGTTGATGTTGCCATCGCGATCCTTGAGCAAGGACACCGCCAGCATCACCGGCAGGCTGGTGGCATCCGGACTGTCGACCCGCTCGCCGAAGCTCAGCTGCTCGATGCGCAGATCGTTCTGCGCGACCAGCTTGTCGTTCTCGATCGTGTAATGCACATCCATCGAGAGCTTGCCCTTGGTGATCGGATAGCCGGCGTACTTGGCCGAGTAGGGCGTCAGGCGCGGCAGTTGCACGCCGTTGGCACTGGCCTTGAGATCCAGGTACATGGGCTTGAAGAGCGGATTGAGCGAGCCAGAAATCTGCAGCGGGGCATCGTTGTCGATCTTGCCGGTGATGTTCACCGGTGCCGGCTGCGGCTTGTCCGAGGCGATCTGGCCGATGCTGCCGGCCAGTCCGGTCATGTTGGCAGTGTAGTTGGGTTTGACGAAGTTGTCGGTGTAGTTGATGTTGCCGCCGTCCAGCACCACCTGGCCGATCCGCACCAGCGGCGCATCCGCCGACGCGGCGGCGGTGACAGGGGTGGCGGAGGTAGTCTTGCGCGCGCTTGCAGTACCGGACGGTGTGTCGTCCTTGCCAGCCTTCTTGCTGTCATCGGTGATCGAACCCTGTTCCCGGGCGTCGGCCACCACGATGTCCTGCAGGTTCAGGCGACCTTTTTCGGAGAGGATGGCGCGCGCGTAGAAGTTGGACAGCCTTGCCTTCTCCAGCCTCACCTGCGTACGCCCGCCCAGCCTGGCCTCGATACCGGCCAGTTCCAGTGTGCGCCAGCGCAGGAAGTCGGTGGAGGTCAGCTTGTCCTGCATGCGCAGGTTGGTGATGGCGGCGCTGCCCTTGTAGTCCAGTGCCAGCTTGCGATCCTCCAGCGGCGGCGTCACTTCCAGCTTGCCCCGGGCACTGGCCAGGCCGCTGCTGATGGAGACATTGAGTACATCGCTGAAATAGTGCTGGAAGGGCGTAATGGGCAGGTCCTTGATCTCCAGTTCCAGTGCCACGTGCTTGAAATGCGCGGCGGCCTGGCCGGTCAGTTCGACGCTACCGGTCTTCTCAAAGCGTGCCTGCAGCTTGAAGGGAATCGCCTGGTCCAGCGTATCGGTCAGCCTGGGCGCCTGCAGCGACAGCGATTGCAGAGCCAGTGGCTGCGTCCCCTTGCCGGGAGGAGTCAGGCGCAGGTCGGCCAACTGCACCTTGCTGTCGTCGAGCCGCAGATGGCCATGCTGCAGTTGCAGCGTGGTCTGGCCGGAGAGCCGGCCCGCCAGTCCACTGATGGGCGCACGGGCAAGGTAATTACGGTAGCCCGCCAGGTCGATGTTCTCCAGCGTGATCTTGCCGGCAACGCTGGCCGTCATGGCCTGGACCTGGCCATCGAAGGCCAGCTTGCCACGGCCGTTCTCGACGGCGGACAGCGTCAAGCGGGCCGGCTTGGCATCGGCAGCGGTGGAAAGTTGGGTGGCGTTGATATCGATCTTGCTCAGCTTGATCGCCTGAGCCGGCGAGGCATTGGCTTCATCGCGCCAGTTGACTTCGCCATCCTGCACGGTCAGTTGCTGCAGCACGATGGAGGAAGCCGGCTGCTTCGCAGTGGCGGCGGGAGAAGAGGCGCTCGCTTGTCTGGAGGTGCTGCGGGCACCGGTCTGGCCATCTGCCAGCGCACGCTGCCAGTTGATCTCGCCGCGCGCGTTCATGCCGGCCCAGACCTGCGCTTGCTCCAGCGTGAGCTGGCTCAGTTCACCACTGGCGGCCAGGACGTCGAACTGCTTTATCTGCAGCGCCAGCGACTTGGCCTTGAACAGGGGCGCATGCGCCTTGTCCTGTAGAGAAAGGTCCTCCATCCGGACCTCGCCGGCCAGTGTGACGGTCGGCTTGTCATCCTTGCGGGTGAAGCCCAGGTCCAGCCGGGTACTGAGCTTGGCGCTCTTGATCAGCACTGGCAATTCGGCGGGAACGAATGGCAGGTAGCTCACCAGGTCCAGCCGGTCGATGTCGATGGCGAAGGTCGATTCCTGCGTCGATGTGAAGGGTTTGCTGCGACCCTTCAGGTGTAGCGGGGTGCCATTGACGGTGGCCGACAATTGCGGCTGCACGAAGCTGTCGATGTTGCCGGGCAGGTTGGAGATGAAGGGCAGGCCCACTTGCAGCGCGGCGATGTCGATGTTCTTGCCACTGACCTTGTCCTCGAAGCGGATCTGCCCGTCCTGCAGTTGCACGTTGGCCAGCGAAAAATGCGCCTGGCCTTCGCTCTTGGGTTGGGCCGCCAGGCGGTCGAGGATGTCGGAGAAGTTGTAGTGGCCAATGCCGTGCGCATCCACCCGCACCACGTGCAGTTGCGGCGTGCTCAGCCTGATTTCGTCCAGCACCGGCGCCATGCGCAGCAGCGAGGCGGCGGACAGGTCGGCCAGCAAGCCCTTGGCACTGAAGAAGGGCTGCTTGCCATCGGCTTCATAGAGCGTGATGTCCGAGGCGCGCAGCGCCAGCTTGAAGGGATTGAAGGCGATCTCGCCAATCTCCAGCCTGCGACCCAGTTGCACCTGCGTCTGGTCGACAGCGATCTTGCGCACCAGTGCGGGCAGGGCAGCCCAGCTCAGCGCGGCCAGGCCCAGCAGGACAACCAGCGTCCAGCCGACCCAGCGCAGCGGACGTCTCATCCGATGCCAGGCGGGATGCTGGGTGAGAGAGGCGCGGTCCGGCTTGCTCATGACGGTTTCCCTTGTCGGTGCCGGTCCGTGCTGGCGCCGTGTGTGCGCCGGTGGCCGGTTCTGGTTGTGATGGTAGGCGATGCTGCGGCGTGCGCCGGGGTTGTCGCCATTCTAATGCGAGGCGACATGGCACTGCTAGGAGGGAAAAGACGCGCCCAAGTTTCCGGGCGCGTCAGGCAAGACTGGCAGGGGAATCAGTCCAGCAGGGTGAGGATGTCCAGCGGTGCATGCAGCAGCGCGTCCGCTTGCCAGGCAGCGGGTTCGGTGTGCCCGCAATAGCCCCAGGCGGCGGCGATGGTGGGCATGTTGGCGGCACGGCCGGCCTGGATGTCGCGCAGGTCGTCGCCGACGTACCAGCAATCCTCGGGCGCCAGTCCCAGGCGCTTGGCGGCTTCCAGCAACGGTGCCGGGTGCGGCTTGGGATGCGGGGTGGTGTCGCCGGAGACGGTGCAGCCGGCATGGCCCAGGCCGATCTGCGGGGCCAGTACGTCGGTCAGGCGCGCGGCCTTGTTGGTGACGATGCCCCAGGCGATGCCGCGCGCTTCCAGTTGGCTCAGCAACTCCGGGATGCCATCGAAGAGACGGCTGTGGGTGCTCATGTTGGCCTGGTAGCGGTCCAGGAAAAGTACGCGCAAATCTTCATATTCCGCATCGCCCGGATGGATGCCCAGCGCTGCACCGATGAGTCCACGGGCACCGGCTGAGGCTACCGGGCGCAAACTTTCATAGGGGGCATTTTCCAGGCCACGTTGCTGGCGCAGGAAGTTGGCGGCGGCCGCCAGGTCGGGAGCGGTATCGGCAAGGGTGCCGTCGAGGTCAAACAGGATCGCGCGGGGAGGGCGGAGTGGCATGGGCGGTCAGAGTGGCAGAAAGAAAAGCGCCGCAGCCGATGGCTGCGGCGATGTGAGCACGACGAGAGCAGGCAGGCGGGGCGCGAACGCTCGCTCAGCCCAGTTTGGTACAGGCCACCAGGTAGTTCACGCTGGTGTCGTCGTTGAGCGAATAGATCTTGGTCAGCGGGTTGTAGCCCATGCCCTTGAAGCCGTCGATCTGCAGGCCGGCCTCGCGCGTGTAGTGCGCCAGCTCGGCCGGGGTGATGAATTTGGCGTAGTCATGCGTGCCCTTGGGCAGCAGGCGCAGCACGTATTCGGCACCGATGATGGCCATGACGTAAGACTTCATGTTGCGGTTCAGGGTGGAGAAGAACAGCTTGCCGCCCGGCTTGGCCAGGGTGGCCGCAGCACGCACGATGGCGGCCGGATCAGGTACGTGTTCCAGCATCTCCATGCAGGTCACCACGTCATACTGGCCGGCTTCGCGCGCGGCCATGTCTTCGGCGGCGATCTTCTCGTAGCGCACTTGTACGCCGGACTCCATGCTGTGCAGGTCGGCCACTTTCAGCGCTTTGTCGGAGAGGTCGATGCCGGTGACGTCGGCGCCTTTCCTGGCCATCGATTCGGCCAGGATGCCGCCGCCGCAGCCGATGTCGATCACCTTCTTGCCGGCCAGCGGTGCACGTGCGTTGATCCACTCCAGGCGCAGCGGGTTGATTTCGTGCAGGGGACGGAATTCGGAACCCGGGTCCCACCAGCGATGGGCCAGTTCACTGAATTTCTGGATCTCTTGGGGATCGGCGTTCATGGTCGCATTGGTCGTGTTCATGGGGCCTAATGATAGCCCAATCCGACGCTGCGGGTGGCCTGGGCCAGATCAACATCGACCGCAATTGCGGGACAAGGCGAGGCTTGTCCGTACATGACGCGCAAACGCATCAGGAATAAAAAAACCCCGCCGAAGCGGGGTTTTCATGACTGCTTGTAGCGTCAATCGATTACTTGCGGGTACCCACAACTTCGATTTCCACGCGACGGTTCTTGGCGCGGCCAGCAGCGGTCTTGTTGTCAGCGACCGGTTGCGACTTGCCCTTGCCTTCGGTGTAGACACGGTTGGCTTCAACGCCCTTGGAAACCAGGTAAGCCTTGACGGATTCAGCACGACGAACCGACAGCTTCTGGTTGTAGGCGACGGAACCGATCGAGTCGGTGTGGCCGACGGCGATGATGACTTCCAGGTTGATGGCCTTCAGGTTGCCAACCAGTTCGTCCAGCTTGGCCTTGCCAGCCGGCTTCAGGGTTGCCTTGTCGAAATCGAAGAAGGCGTCAGCAGCGTAGGTGACTTTTTCCGAGGTCGGAGCAGCAGCCGGAGCGGGCTTCGGAGCAACAGCAGCGGCAACCGGAGCCGGTGCGGGCGGTTCTTCGCACGGACCGTTCACGTAAGCGGTTTGCCAGCACAGACCGTAACCGCTGCGGGTCACGACGTCACGGCCATCTTGCAGGTACAGGCTGCCGGGACGAACCTTGATGTCCTTGGTTTCCTGAGCGGTGGCAGACAGTGCGATGGCTGCGGACGCAGCAGCGAAGACGAGTTTTGCTAATTTGTTCATGTTTCTCCTCTCGGGTGAGATATCCGCAGATAAACTGCGCTACAAGATTACGACATCAAAAAATGAATAATATCATGTGTTCAGGTCGTCACCGGCCCTTGTTCCATGGGGCTAGTAATGAACTTAGCCGCCATTCTGCCACACGGATCGACCTTCAGCGATGCTTGCCAATTGGTCCAGACAACGTTTTTGGGACTGTGTTGTTTCTTCGCAACGCGATATTTTTGGCCCGTTTTTGTTCCTTTAAGGCAGAAAAAAGCCGGATTTTTTAGAGAAAATCCTTATTTTTCATACAGTTCGCGCATTTTCACTCGGGCAAGTAGTTGCCATTTTCTCCGCGGCATCGTGCCTCCCGGCGCGTGGGGTTTCTCCCGATGGCGTGCACCGGGAAAGTGAGTTTCGGAAAATTTCCCCAAATTGGCCATTTGACAGCAATCCACGGCGGAGAAGCATTCGATGCCGGGTGGCAATGCTGGTCGCTGAATTCGGGCGCTCTAATATATATAGGCGCTCGGTCCCCCTGTTTGGTCGCTCTCAGGCGCTGGGAGGAGCTTTGCGGCGCATGCGGTGATGGTGGGCACCGGACCGGCTGCCATCGCGAAGCATGCCGTTGCCGGGGCGATGAGGGCCTTTGACGGGCTTTTGACCCTCCTGGCGTGCTAGAATGTGCTGTTCTGATCAGTCCAAGGGCCACGCCCGCCCGGCATGATTTTCTGGCCGGGAAACATCTTTCGACTCTCCAATGGATCAATTCGCTAAAGAAACCATCCCCATTTCCCTCGAAGAAGAGATGCGCAAGAGTTACCTCGATTACGCCATGAGCGTGATCGTGGGTCGGGCACTGCCGGATGTGCGCGATGGCTTGAAGCCGGTGCACCGCCGCGTGCTGTATGCGATGCACGAGATGAACAATGTCTGGAACCGCCCGTTCGTGAAGTGCGCGCGCGTGGTCGGTGAAGTCATGGGTAAATATCACCCGCACGGCGACGCCTCCATCTATGACACCCTGGTGCGCATGGCCCAGGACTTCTCGCTGCGCTACACCCTGGTCGATGGCCAGGGCAACTTCGGTTCCATCGACGGCGACGGTGCTGCCGCGATGCGTTATACCGAGTGCCGCCTGGACAAGATCTCCAACGAATTGCTGGCCGACATCGAGAAGGAAACCGTCGATTTCGTGCCCAACTACGACGGCAAGGAAAAGGAACCCTCGGTCCTGCCCACGCGTATTCCCAACCTGCTGGTCAATGGCTCCTCCGGCATCGCCGTGGGCATGGCCACCAACATCCCGCCGCACAACATCACCGAGGTGATCAACGGCGCGCTGCACCTGCTGGCCAACGAACACTGCACCATCGATGAACTGATCGAACTGGTGCCGGCGCCGGACTTCCCCACCGGCGGCATCATCTATGGCGTCTCGGGCGTGCGCGATGGCTATCGCACCGGCCGCGGTCGCGTGGTCATGCGCGCCAAGACCCACTTCGAGGAATATGGCCGCGAAGGCCGCATCGCCATCATCGTCGATGAGCTGCCTTACCAGGTCAACAAGAAGGCGCTGCTCGAACGCATCGCCGAGCTGGTGCGCGACAAGAAGCTCGAAGGCATCTCCGACCTGCGCGACGAGTCCGACAAGTCGGGCATGCGCGTGGTCATCGAATTGAAGCGCGGTGAGGTGCCCGAGGTTGTGCTCAACAACCTCTACAAGCAGACCCAGCTGCAAGACACCTTCGGCATGAACATGGTGGCGCTGGTCGATGGTCAGCCGCGCCTGTTGAACCTGAAGCAGCTGCTGGAATGCTTCCTCTCGCATCGCCGCGAAGTGGTCACCCGCCGCACCGTGTTCGAACTGCGCAAGGCGCGCGAACGCGGCCACGTGCTCGAAGGCCTGGCTGTTGCGCTGGCCAACATCGATGACTTCATCGCCATCATCCGCGCCGCACCGACCCCGCCGATCGCCAAGGCCGAGCTGATGAACCGCGCCTGGGATTCGTCCATGGTGCGCGAGATGCTGGCCCGCACCGGCGAAGGCAACCCGGGCGGCATCGAAGCCTTCCGTCCGGAAAGCCTGCCGGCCCATTACGGCATCCAGTCCGATGGTCTCTACAAGCTCTCCGACGAACAGGCCCAGGAAATCCTGCAGATGCGTCTGCAACGCCTGACCGGTCTGGAGCAGGACAAGATCGTCAATGAATACAAGGACGTGATGGCGCAGATCGCCGACCTGCTGGATATCCTCTCCAAGCCGGCCCGCGTGACCGCCATCATCACCGACGAACTCAACGCCGCCCGCAACGACTACGGCATTGGTGCCAAGGACGAGCGCCGCTCCACCATCGAGCACAACGCCACCGACCTGGCTACCGAAGACCTGATCACCCCGCAAGACATGGTGGTCACGCTGTCGCACACCGGTTACATGAAGTCGCAGCCGGTTTCTGAATACCGCGCGCAAAAGCGTGGCGGTCGCGGCAAGCAGGCCATGGCCACCAAGGATGACGACTGGATCGACCAGCTCTTCATCGCCAATACGCACGACTACATCCTGTGCTTCTCCAACCGCGGCCGCCTGTACTGGCTGAAGGTCTGGGAAGTCCCGCAGGGCTCGCGCAATTCGCGCGGCAAGCCCATCGTCAACATGTTCCCGCTGCAGGATGGCGAGAAGATCACGGTGATCCTGCCGGTGTCGGGCGCCAATCGCAGTTTCCCGGACGACCGCTACGTCTTCATGGCCACCAGCCTGGGCACGGTCAAGAAGACCCCGCTGTCGGACTTCTCCAATCCGCGCAAGGCCGGCATCATCGCGGTCGATCTGGATGAAGGCGACTTCCTGATCGGTGCCGCCCTGACCGATGGCGCGCATGACGTGATGCTGTTCTCCGACGGCGGCAAGGCCGTGCGCTTCGATGAAAACGACGTGCGTCCGATGGGCCGTACCGCCCGTGGCGTGCGCGGCATGAACCTGGAAGAAACCCAGCAGGTCATCGCCCTGCTGGTGGCCGAGAATGAACAGCAGTCCGTGCTCACTGCCACCGAAAACGGCTTCGGCAAGCGTACTCCGATCACCGAATACACCCGTCACGGTCGCGGCACCAAGGGCATGATCGCCATCCAGACCAGCGAGCGCAACGGCAAGGTCGTGGCCGCGACCCTGGTCGATTCCACCGATGAGATCATGCTGATCACCACCGGCGGTGTGCTGATCCGCACCCGTGTCTCGGAGATCCGCGAGATGGGCCGCGCGACCCAGGGCGTGACCCTGATTGCAGTGGAAGACGGCACCAAGCTGTCCGGCCTGCAGCGCGTGGTCGAGTCCGATGTGGAAGACGCGATCGAAAGCGAAGGTACCGAGGCTGCCGGCGGCGAGACACCTGCCGCTGGCGAGTAAAGCAAGTTCAAGGCGGTGGGCCAAGCGCCTGCCGCCTTTTTTGATGGCGAACGCAGACATGGTCTATAACTTTTCCGCCGGTCCGGCGGTATTGCCCAAGGAAGTGCTGCAACAGGCAGCCGACGAGATGCTGGACTGGCATGGCAGTGGCATGTCGGTCATGGAGATGAGCCATCGCGGCAAGGAATACATGTCCATCATCGAAGCCGCGCTGGCTGACGTGCGCGCGCTGATGAACATTCCTTCCAACTACAAGGTGCTGTTCCTGCAAGGCGGGGCCATTGCCGAGAACGCCATCATCCCGATGAACCTGGCGGCGCTGCGTTCGCCGGCGGGCAAGCATGAGGCCGGTGTGGCCGATTACATCAACACCGGTTCCTGGTCGACCAAGTCGATCAAGGAAGCGGGGCGTTACTGCACGGTGAACG
Organism: Herbaspirillum sp. FG34; assembly: GCF_057809315.1. Classification (NCBI taxonomy): domain Bacteria; kingdom Pseudomonadati; phylum Pseudomonadota; class Betaproteobacteria; order Burkholderiales; family Oxalobacteraceae; genus Herbaspirillum; species Herbaspirillum sp. FG34. The sequence continues at coordinate 132,139 of NZ_JBMDJS010000009.1, forward strand.
TGGCAGCCTCCTCGGCCGACCGCAAGTTCTCCAGCATCCCGGCACGTGCCGACTGGAAGCTCTCGCGCAATGCCGCCTACGTGCACATCTGCAGCAACGAGACCATCGACGGCGTCGAATACCAGTACACGCCCGAGGTCGCGGCCGATACCGACGGTGCACCTCTGGTGGCGGACATGTCCTCGCACATCCTCTCGCGCGAGGTGGATGTGTCCAAATACGGCGTCATCTATGGTGGCGCGCAGAAGAACATCGGCCCGGCTGGCGTGACCATCGTCATCGTGCGCGAAGACCTGCTGGGTCACGCGCTGCCGTTCTGTCCCTCGGCCTTCGACTGGAAGATCGTGGCCGACAACGATTCCATGTACAACACCCCGCCGACCTACGCGATCTACATCGCCGGTCTGGTGTTCCAGTGGATCAAGCGCCAGGGTGGCGTGGCCGCGCTGGAAGCGCGCAACATCGCCAAGGCCGGGCTGCTCTACGGCTACCTGGACAGCACCGATTTCTACAGCAACCGGATCGCAGCGGACTGCCGTTCCCGCATGAACGTGCCGTTCTTCCTGCGCGACGAGTCGCTCAATGACACCTTCCTGGCCGGCGCCAAAGAGCGCGGCCTGCTGCAGCTGAAAGGCCACAAGTCGGTCGGCGGCATGCGTGCATCGATCTACAACGCGATGCCGATCGAGGGCGTACAGGCTCTCGTCGATTATCTGAAAGACTTCGAACAGCAGCACGGTTGAGGCCGCATCTGGCCGGGCGCAGCGCCCGCGCAGTGCAGGCCGTGGCCGTGCGCCAAGCCAACGCCATGCCCGGTGCGCCGCCGGCCGCTCGTAGCGCCCGCGCGCCGTGCAACACCTGAAAGAGCAAGATGAGTGACGACAAGTTGCTACCCCTGCGCCAGAAGATCGATGCCATCGATGCGCAGATCCTCGACCTGCTGAACCAGCGCGCCCGCGTCGCGCAGGAAGTGGGCCACGTCAAGGCCGAGACCAATGCCCCCGTGTTTCGCCCCGAGCGCGAAGCTCAGGTGCTGCGCCGCGCCGCCGACCGCAATCCCGGCCCCTTGCTGGGCACCGACATCCAGACCATCTTCCGCGAAGTGATGTCGGCCTGCCGCGCGCTGGAAAAGCGTGTGGTGGTGGCTTACCTCGGCCCCGAAGGTACCTTCAGCGAACAGGCGGTGTACCAGCAGTTCGGTCACGCCATCGAAGGCTTGCCGTGTGTGTCGATTGATGAAGTGTTCCGCGATGCCGAAGCCGGTACCGCCGATTTCGGCGTGGTACCCATCGAGAATTCCTCCGAAGGCGTGATCAACCGCACCCTCGACCTGCTGTTGCAGACCACGCTGACCATCAGCGGCGAAGTGGCGATCCCCGTGCATCACAGCCTGATGACCGCCAGCGGCAAGATGGAAGGCATCACCCGCATCTGCGCCCACTCGCAGGCCCTCGCCCAGTGCAATGCCTGGCTCAATATGAACTATCCTGCCATCGAGCGCCAGGCGGTGGCCTCCAACGCCGAGGCCGCGCGCATGGCAGGTGAAGATAAAAGCGTGGCGGCCATTGCCGGCGAAATCGCCGGCCAGAAGTACAACCTGCAGACGGTCAATGCCCATATCCAGGATGACCCGCACAATCGCACCCGCTTTGCGGTGATCGGCCGTTTGCGCACGGCACCGTCGGGCCGCGACCAGACTTCCATCGTGCTGTCGGTGCCCAACAAGGCCGGTGCGGTCTACAACCTGCTGGCCCCGCTGGCGCGCCATGGCGTGTCGATGACGCGCTTCGAGTCGCGCCCGGCCCGCATGGGCGCGTGGGAATATTATTTCTACGTCGACCTCGAAGGCCATGAGCAGGATGAAAAGGTTGCCAGGGCGCTGGAAGAGCTGCGCCAGAATGCGGCCTTCTTCAAGCTGCTGGGCTCTTATCCGCTGGGCCTGTGAGCGCCTGCCGTCCTGCCACCTTTGAAGGCTGAATTCAACGTGTTCAAGAAAGTCGTCATCTTCGGCGTGGGCTTGATCGGCGGCTCGTTCGCCCTGGCGCTGCGCCGTGCCGGCCAGGCCGATCACATCGTCGGCGTGGGCCGCTCGCTGGCCAGCCTGGAACGCGCGCGCGAGCTGGGCATCATCGATGCCATCGCCACCGATGCGGCCGCCGCCGTGCCGGGCGCCGACCTGATTTTGGTGGCCGCGCCGGTCGCGCAGACCGAAGCCATCCTGGCCGCCATCCGTCCGTACCTCGATCCCCAGGCCATCGTCACCGACGCCGGCAGTACCAAGAGCGATGTGGTCGCTGCCGCCCGCAAGGCGCTGGGTGAACGGATTGGCCAGTTCGTCCCGGCCCATCCGATTGCCGGACGCGAAAAGCATGGGCCGGAAGCGGCCCTGGCGGAATTGTATGAAGGCAAGAAGGTGGTCATCACCGCCTTGCCCGAGAATAGTGGCGCCGGCGTCGAGACCGTGGCGCAAGCCTGGCGTGCCTGTGGCGCGATCATCCATCGGCTCTCGCCGCAGGAGCATGATGCGGTCTTTGCCTCGGTGAGCCATCTGCCGCACGTGCTGGCCTTCGCGCTGGTGGATGACATCGCCGCCAAGCCGCATGCCGACACGCTGTTCCAGTACGCTGCCAGCGGTTTTCGCGATTTCACCCGAATTGCCGCTTCCTCGCCGGAGATGTGGCGCGACATCACGCTGGCCAACCGTGATGCCTTGCTCACCGAGGTCGATGCCTATCTGGTGCAATTGCAGGGTATTCGCGCGATGATTGCAGCCAGCGATGGCGCCGCCATCGAAAAGGTCTATGCCAGTGCCCAGCATGCCCGCCAGCAATGGGCCGCAGCCATCGAAGCGGCTGAGCGCAAGACTAACTGAATATTTCTTCCAGAGCCCATCACCAAGGCCGCCTGGGCGGCCGGATTCCTCCAACGAATCATCCACAGAAAAGCCAGCAAGATGAAACAGCCTTCCTACCCCCGCCATATCGATCTGAATCCGGTCCCGCACGTGCAAGGCACGGTCAAGTTGCCGGGCTCCAAGAGCATCTCCAACCGCATCCTGCTGCTGGCGGCGCTCTCGGGCGGTACTACCCGCATCTTTGACCTGCTGGCTTCAGACGATACGCTGGTCATGCTGATGGCCCTGCAGACGCTGGGCGTGAAGTGGGAGCAGATCGAAGGGACCCAGGATTACATCGTCCATGGCGTCAACGGCATGCTGCCGGTGCACCAGGCTGATCTCTTCATGGGCAATGCCGGTACCGCCATCCGTCCGCTCACCGCAGCCCTGGCCGTGCTGGGCGGCGACTACACGCTGCATGGCGTGCCGCGCATGCACGAGCGTCCGATTGGCGACCTGGTGGATGCCCTGAATGCCGTCGGCATGCGTATCGAGTACACCGGCAATCCCGGCTATCCACCCCTGCACATCCGTCGTGGCCAGCTCGCGTCCTCGCGCATGAAGGTGCGCGGCAATGTCTCCAGCCAGTTCCTGACGGCATTGCTGATGGCGGCTCCTCTGATGGCACGTGAAGAGGCCATGCAGGTCGAGGTGGTGGGTGAGCTCATCTCCAAGCCCTACATCGAGATCACCCTGAACCTGATGCGCCGCTTCGGTGTGGAAGTCGAACGGGACGGCTGGCAGCAGTTCACCATCAAGGCGGGCCAGCATTACCGCAGCCCTGGCAGCATCCATGTCGAGGGCGATGCGTCCTCGGCCTCCTACTTCCTGGCGGCCGGTGCCATCACCGGCGGCCCGATCCGGGTGGAGGGCGTGGGTCGCGACAGCATCCAGGGCGACGTGCGCTTCGTCGAAGCGCTGGAGCAGATGGGGGCCACCATCACCATGGGCGAGAACTGGATCGAAGCCTCCTCCAACGGCCCGCTCAAGGCCATCGATGCCGACTTCAACCATATTCCCGACGCGGCGATGACCATCGCCGTGGCCGCGCTCTATGCCGACGGTCCCAGTACCCTGCGCAACATTGCCAGCTGGCGCGTCAAGGAAACCGACCGCCTGGCGGCCATGGCGACCGAATTGCGCAAGCTGGGCGCGCAGGTGGAAGAGGGCGCCGACTACCTGACGGTGACGCCTCCGGCCGAGATCGGTACGGCCGCCATCGATACCTACGATGACCACCGCATGGCCATGTGCTTCTCGCTGGCGGCGCTCGATGGTGCATTGCGGCGTGGCAACCGTATCCGTATCAACGATCCCAAGTGCGTGGCCAAGACCTTCCCGGATTACTTCGACGTCTTCAAAAAGATTGCCGAACAAACCTTGATCTGATAAACCCTGTATTTGATGCAATTACGCTAAATTATTCACAGATAAAGGGATCAGGCCATGGAAAAAGCAAAGATACCGGTCATCACCATCGATGGCCCGACCGCCTCCGGCAAGGGCACCGTGGCGCAGAAGGTGGCCCGGGAACTGGGCTTCCATTACCTGGATTCGGGCGCGCTGTACCGCCTGACGGCACTGTCCGTGTTGCGTCGCGGCATCGCGCTGGACGATGAACATGCCCTGGCCAAGGCTGCCGAACACCTGCACTGCCACTTCGATGGAGCCCATATCTTCCTGGCCAATGAAGACGTGACCCAGGCTATCCGCGCCGAGGAGGTCGGCAATACCGCCTCCAAGATCGCCGCGCTGATCTCGGTTCGCCAGGCCCTGTACGGACTTCAGTTGTCATTCAGGAAACCTCCGGGCCTGGTGGCCGATGGCCGTGACATGGGTACCGTCATCTTCCCCGCTGCCCGCTTGAAGGTATTTTTGACTGCCAGTGTGGAAGCACGCGCCACAAGGCGCTATAAGCAATTGATTGACAAGGGTTTTTCTGCTAATATCGAAGACCTCTCCAGAGATTTGAAGGAGCGCGACGAACGCGACATGAACCGCTCGTCGGCCCCCTTGAAGGCTGCGGAGGGTGCATATCACCTGGATACATCCGACATGACCGCTGACGAAGCGGTGCAGCAGGTACTCAGCTGGTACGCTGCCCTGGGGCACTGAATACCGTTTCAATCTGCTTGAAATGGCGCATTCGGATCCCATCATGGGCAAGTCCTTGTTGTACCCGTAGTGCCATTGGTGCCCGGCAGATGCAAAGTCTGACGGGTGTTGATAAACCTAACCCAGTACCCATGTCGTCGGCGGCAACGAAGACGGCAGTGCAAGTCAGCCTGATTGCATCACACGGATACCGGCCAATCTTTCTTACTTTCTTTTATGTCTACCACTACCGTTATCGCTGCAGGTGTTGATACCTCCAGCGAATTTGCTGCTCTGTTCGAAGAATCGCTGTCGCGTCAGGACATGCGTTCGGGTGAAGTCATCTCGGCAGAAGTCGTGCGCCTGGATCACAACTTCGTGATCGTCAACGCCGGCCTGAAGTCCGAAGCCTTCATCCCTGTTGAAGAATTCAAGAACGACAACGGCGAAGTCGAAGTCAACGTCGGCGACTTCATCTCCGTTGCGATCGAATCCCTGGAAAACGGTTTCGGCGACACCATCCTGTCGCGCGACAAGGCCAAGCGTCTGGCATCGTGGCTCTCGCTGGAAAAGGCGATGGAGTCCGGCGAGATCGTCACCGGTACCGTCAATGGCAAGGTCAAGGGCGGCCTGACCGTTCTGACCAACGGCATCCGTGCCTTCCTGCCGGGTTCGCTGGTCGACACCCGTCCGGTCAAGGACACCACTCCGTTCGAAGGCAAGACCCTGGAATTCAAGGTCATCAAGCTGGACCGCAAGCGCAACAACGTCGTTCTGTCGCGCCGTGCCGTGATCGAAGCCTCGATGGGCGAAGAGCGCGCCAAGCTGATGGAAACCCTGAAGGAAGGCACCGTCGTCACCGGTATCGTCAAGAACATCACCGACTACGGTGCGTTCGTTGACCTGGGTGGCATCGACGGCCTGCTGCACATCACCGACCTGGCATGGCGTCGTGTGCGTCACCCGTCGGAAGTGCTGTCGGTTGGTCAAGAGATCACCGCCAAGGTCCTCAAGTACGATCAAGAGAAGAACCGCGTCTCCCTGGGCGTGAAGCAGCTGGGCGACGATCCGTGGACCGGCCTGTCGCGTCGTTACCCGCAAGGCACCCGCCTGTTCGGCAAGGTCACCAACCTGACCGACTACGGTGCATTCGTGGAAGTCGAACAAGGCATCGAAGGCCTGGTGCACGTCTCCGAAATGGACTGGACCAACAAGAACGTGGCCCCGAACAAGGTTGTCCAGCTGGGCGACGAAGTCGAAGTCATGGTTCTGGAAATCGACGAAGAGCGTCGTCGTATCTCCCTGGGCATGAAGCAGTGCAAGCCGAACCCGTGGGACGACTTCGCCATGAGCCACAAGAAGGGCGACAAGGTCAAGGGTTCGATCAAGTCGATCACCGACTTCGGCGTGTTCATCGGCCTGCCGGGCAACATCGACGGCCTGGTGCACCTGTCCGACCTGTCCTGGACCGAAGCTGGCGAAGAAGCCGTGCGCAAGTTCAAGAAGGGCGACGAGCTGGAAGCCGTTGTGCTGGCCATCGACGTGGAACGCGAGCGCGTCTCCCTAGGCGTGAAGCAGCTGGAAGGCGACCCGTTCAACAACTTCGCTGCCCTGAACGACAAGGGTGCGATCGTGACCGGTACCGTCAAGTCGGTTGAGCCCAAGGGCGCCGTGATCCAGCTGACCGACGAAGTCGAAGGTTACCTGCGCGCTTCCGAAATCTCCCGCGACCGCGTGGAAGATGCCGGTACCCACCTGAAGGTGGGCGACGCCGTCGAAGCCCTGGTCATCAACATCGACCGCAAGGCACGCAGCATCCAGCTGTCGATCAAGGCCAAGGACAACGCCGAGACCCAGGAAGCCATGCAGAAGATGTCGGCTGACTCCAACGCTGCTTCGGGCACCACCAGCCTGGGCGCGCTGCTCAAGGCCAAGCTCGACAACAAGAACTGATCTTCCGGTCACGATGACAAAGTCGGAGCTGATCGCCCGTCTGGCTGAGCGTTATCCGCAACTTGTTGCCAAGGATGCGGATTACGCGGTCAAAACCATCCTCGATGCCATGGTCGACGCTCTCGCGACCGGCCAGCGCATCGAGATCCGTGGTTTTGGCAGCTTCGCGCTCAACCGTCGTCCGCCGCGTATCGGCCGCAATCCCAAGTCTGGTGACAAGGTGATGGTCCCTGAAAAACGGGTTCCCCACTTCAAGCCGGGCAAGGAATTGCGCGAACGCGTCGATGCGATGGTCGGCCAGCCAATCCGCGAGGATTGACCCGGCTGAGCCTGTGACCAGACAGTTCTTGCCGGGCGCAAATGAAGTTTTCTGCGCCCGCGAGCAGTAATAATCGTTGAATGCTGCACATTCGGACATCGCCAGGTGAACGGGTGTAAAGGCAGATCAACAAAATGAACGGCATCTTTGGATGCCGTTTTTTTTCACGTACAATCCCGATCTACCCCGGATTGACCGGGAATGCGCGCGAAACAGGCGCGATTTTTCCGTCCAGCGCAATAATGCTGCAGACCGGCACCGCTTACCGGCGAGCCTGGCCTGCCTGCCTTCGGGCAATATCACGACCCGCCAGAAAGGATTACGCCATGAAAATACTGTCCCGATTGATCGCGGCCATCCTGTTCGTGTTCTTCTTCTTCTTTGCGCTGCGCAATACCCAGGAAGTGACCATGCACTTCTTCCTCGGCTATGAACGTACCGACCCGCTGGTGCTGGTGCTGCTGGCCTTCTTCGTGATCGGCGCCGTCCTGGGCGTGCTGGCCATGGCACCGCTGGTGCTGCGCCACCGCCGCGAAGCCACGCGCTACAAGAAGGCGCTGTCGCAAGTTCAGAAGCAACAGGAAGAAATCGCCCAGGTGCAGGCCCAGCCGCCGCAACCTGACAGCGTCATCACTGCGCAGCACATCCTCTAATTGTCTTTCACTATTTATGGAATTTGAATTTTGGTGGTTGCTCGGCATCCCGGTCTTCTTCGGCCTGGGGTGGATTGCTGCGCGGGTGGATATCAACCAGTTGCTCTCCGAGTCGCGTACTCTGCCGCGCGGCTATTTCAAGGGACTCAATTTCCTCCTCAACGAGCAGCCCGACAAGGCCATCGATGCCTTCATCGAGATCGTCAAGCTGGACCCTGAAACGGTGGAATTGCACTTCGCCCTGGGCAATCTGTTCCGCCGCCGTGGCGAGACCGAGCGCGCCATCCGTGTGCACCAGAACCTGCTGGCGCGTCCCGACCTGCCGGCCGAGCATCATGGCCATGCCCTCTACGAGCTGGGCCAGGATTACCTGAAGGCGGGTCTGCTGGACCGTGCTGAAGAAACCTTCAACAAGCTCATCGACACTCCCTACAGCGCCCAGGCCGGACGCGCCCTGCTGGAAATCTACCAGCGCGAGAAGGAATGGGAGCGTGCCATCTCCGCTGCCGAGATCCTGCAGGCCACCGGCGCCGGTGGCCGCCAGCGCGAGATTGCCCAGTTCTACTGCGAACTGGCTGCCGACGAACTGGTGCGCACCAATACCGAGGCGGCCATGGCCTTGCTGGACAAGGCCCTGGCCGCCGACCGCAAGAGCGTGCGCGCCACCATGCTCATGGGCGACGCGTTGCGCGCGCGCGGCGATATCGAAGGTGCGCTGGAAACCTGGCGCCGCGTCGAGCACCAGAGCGTGCCGCACACCGCCCTGGTGGCACAGCGCCTCATGGATGGCTACATTGCCGTGGGCCGTCCGCAGGAGGGCATCAACCTGTTACGTGCCTACCTGGCCGAAGCGCCCTCGATCGACCTGCTGGAAGTGGTCTTCAAGGCGGTGCTGGACGCTGATGGCATCGATGCGGCCAACGTGCTGGTGAGCGACGAATTGCGTCGCACCCCGACGCTGCTGGGCCTGGACAAGTTCCTGGAAGCGCGCATGATGAGTGCGCCCCAGACCGTACGTCCCGAGCTGGCCGTGGTCAAGACCCTGGTGCACGGTTACACCCAGAAGCTGGCGCGCTACCAGTGCAGCCACTGCGGCTTCAAGGCGCGTCAGTTCTATTGGCAATGCCCTGGTTGCAGCCAGTGGGAGACCTATCCGCCGCGCCGCACGGAAGAATTGAATGTCATGAATTGAAGCCCTCGCGGGCCGACCTTGAACCTCTGGATCTACCATGAAAATCACCATCATCGGCACCGGCTACGTAGGCCTGGTGACCGGCGCCTGTCTGGCCGAACTGGGTAACGACGTATTCTGCCTGGATGTCGACCAGCGCAAGGTCGACATTCTCAACAACGGTGGCATTCCCATCCACGAACCCGGTCTGGAAGAAGTGGTGGCGCGCAACCGCGCGGCTGGCCGCCTGCAGTTCTCCACCGACGTGGCCGCCAGCGTGGCCCATGGGGACATCCAGTTCATCGCCGTAGGCACCCCGCCTGATGAAGACGGTTCGGCCGACCTGCAATATGTGCTGGCGGCGGCCCGTAACATCGGCCGTCACATGCAGGGCTTCAAGGTGGTGGTGGACAAGTCCACCGTGCCGGTCGGTACGGCCGACCGCGTCACGGCAGCGATCAGGGAAGAACTGGCCGCACGCGACCAGACCGAGCTGCATTTTTCGGTCGTCTCCAATCCGGAATTCCTGAAGGAAGGTGCTGCTGTCGAGGACTTCATGCGCCCTGACCGCATCGTCATCGGCCATGATCAGACCGCCGATGGCCTGCGCGCCCAGGCCCTGATGAAGAAGCTCTACGCCCCCTTCAACCGCAACCATGAACGCACCTACTGGATGGACGTGCGTTCGGCCGAGTTCACCAAGTACGCCGCCAACGCCATGCTGGCCACGCGCATTTCCTTCATGAACGAACTGGCCAACCTGGCTGATCGTGTCGGTGCTGATATCGAATCGGTGCGCCACGGCATCGGCTCCGATCCGCGCATCGGCCACAGCTTCCTGTATGCCGGCTGCGGCTATGGCGGCTCCTGCTTCCCCAAGGATGTGCAGGCCCTGGAACGTACCGCGCGTGATTACGACCAGTCGCTGCTGATCCTGCGCGCCGTGGAGCAGGTCAACGACCTGCAGAAGCACGTGCTGGGCAAGAAGGTAGTGACGCGCTTTGGCCAGGACCTGTCCGGCAAGCACTTCGCCATCTGGGGCCTGGCCTTCAAGCCCAACACGGATGACATGCGGGAAGCCTCCTCGCGCGTGCTGATCGGTGAACTGGTGCGCCGTGGCGCCAGCGTGGCGGTCTACGATCCGGTGGCCATGAAGGAAGCCGCCCGCGTACTGGAACTGGACTTTGCCGAGGAGAGCGCCGGCCTGCAGCGCATCCGCTTTGCCTCTTCGCCGATGGACGCGCTGCAAGGCGCCGATGCCCTGGCCATCGTCACGGAATGGAAGGCCTTCCGCAGCCCCGATTTCGAACGCGTCAAGGCAGCGCTGAACCATCCGGTGATCTTCGACGGGCGCAACCTGTTCGATCCGCAGCTCATGGCCGACAGTGGCATCGAGTACTACGGCATCGGCCGTTCACTGCAAGCGCGCGTGCAATAAGCCCCCGCGCAACCTGGATAGGAAGGTAGAGCACATCGTGGACAAGAACATCGCGACCGCCTGGGATGCGGCCCGCATCCTCATCGTTGGCGACGTCATGCTGGACCGTTACTGGTTCGGGGAAGTCAATCGCATCTCGCCCGAAGCCCCGGTCCCGGTGGTGCGCGTCGAACGCAAGGAAGAGCGCCTGGGCGGCGCCGCCAACGTCGCCCGCAATACCGCCAGCCTGGGTGCGCAGACGGCGCTGCTGGGCGTGACCGGCGACGATGAACCGGCTCGCGTGATGGACAGCATGCTGGGCGAGATGGGCATCCGCAGCCATCTCAACCGCGACCCCAGCATCTCCACCATCGTCAAGCTGCGCGTGATCGGTCGCCAGCAGCAACTGGTGCGCATCGATTTCGAGGAAGCCCCGACCGATACGGTGTTGCGCGACAAGCTCACGCAATTCAATTCACTGGTGGCTGACTACGATGTGATCATTTTTTCCGATTACGCCAAGGGCGGTCTGGTCAACGTGGCTGAGATGATCGCCACCGCCCGGAAGCTGGGCAAGCGCATCCTGGTCGATCCCAAGGGCGATGATTTCGCGCGCTATGCGGGGGCCTCCGTGCTCACGCCCAACAAGTCGGAACTGGTGCGTATCGTCGGCCAGTGGAAGAACGAGGAAGAGCTCACTGCACGCGCCCAGAAGCTGCGCGCCGAACTCGATCTCGAAGCCCTGCTGCTGACCCGTTCGGAAGAAGGCATGAGCCTCTATCGCGATGGTGAAGTCACGCACTTCCCGACCATGGCGCGTGAGGTGTATGACGTCTCCGGTGCCGGCGATACCGTCATCGGCACCCTGGCCGTGATGCTGGGTGCGGGCGCTTCGCTGGTCGATGCGGTGACCATGGCCAATCGCGCCGGCGGCATCGTGGTCGGCAAGCTGGGCACGGCCACCGTCACGCGCGAGGAATTGCTCGCAGCCTGATTTGAGGGCGATTTCTAGCGCAATTTCGGTCAACAGGCTGGTGCGGTTTTCGTTGAGCAAGGGCAGTCCACCTTCGGGTGGGCTGCCCTTTGTTTTTCCTCCAACCGAAGCTTGCAAGTCGAAAGGAAACATCATGTTGAAGAAAACCCTGTTGTTCATCCTCAGCTTCCTCGTCGCCACCGCCCTGGCCTGGGCCGAGGTGGACGTCAACAAGGCCGACCAGGCCGCGCTGGACGGCGTACGCGGAATCGGACCTTCCATGTCCAAACGCATCCTGGAAGAGCGCCAGAAAGGCGGCGCCTTCAAGGACTGGGCCGACCTGGAACAGCGCGTCAAGGGCATCAAGGACAAGGCGGCCGTGAAGCTGTCCGCCAACGGACTGACGGTCAACGGGCAGGCCAAGGCGGGGGCGGCCGCAACGGCACCCAAGGACGGCAGGCAAGGCAAGTCCTCACGGGCTGAGAACAAGGCCGGGGAGGGCGCTGGCCGGTCCGGCAAGTCCGACGACAAGGCAGCAGAAAAAATGACGGACAAGCCCGCCGACAAGGCTCCTGAAAAGGCGGCGGCCGGCAAGTAAGCGCGTGGCAGGCCGGGGAGAGGGGAGCCTGTCATTCGTGCTCGACAAGGATGCAGCGGCTCACAGCAAAGGCCGTCAAGTGCCGGTGCAATTGTGAAAAACTAATTCTTGTTTCTCCAAAAAATTGGGGTTAAAGTCATTCGCAGCCTGTCGTTAAAGGTGGTACCCACGTCCATTCTGTGCTGATGACCATGAGAATCGCCGAGCTGCCCGCCAATGAAGCCGCCCGTATCGACGCCCTGCATTCGCTGCGCATCCTCGATACCCCGCGCGAAGAACGATTCGACCGTCTGACCCGCCTGGCGCGGCGGTTGTTCGATGTGCCGATGGCGGTGGTGACGATGATCGATGTCCATCGCCAGTGGTTCAAGTCCTGTGTCGGCATGGGAGATGCCACCGAGACCTCGCGCGACGTTTCCTTCTGCGCCCATGCCATCCTGCATGAAGGCCTGACCATCGTGCCTGATGCCCGGCTCGATCCGCGCTTCGCCGACAATCCGCAGGTCACCGGCGAACCTTTCATCCGTTTCTATGCGGGATGCCCCATCAAGAGCGAGAGCGGTTTCACCCTCGGTACGCTGTGCCTGGTCGATACCCGGCCGCGCGCTTTCGAGGCCGATGAGCAGGCCTTGCTCAAGGATCTGGCGGCCATGGTGGAGCAGGAGCTGGCCGCCGTGAAACTGGCCACCATCGACGAGCTGACCGGCGTATCCAACCGGCGCGGTTTCGAGTCGCTGGCGCGGCATGCCATGGCCACCGGCAAGCGCACCGGCCGGCCAGCCTGCATGCTGGGATTCGACCTCAATCATTTCAAGCAGATCAATGATCGCTTCGGTCACGCCGAAGGCGACCTGGCGCTGGCCGATTTTGCCGGGCTGCTGCTGACCAGTCTGCGCGAGTCCGATGTCATCGGTCGCCTGGGCGGGGATGAATTTGCGGTCTTCCTGACCAATACCGCGCTGTCCGACGTCCCGGTGGTGCTGGAGCATCTGCAGGGGGCCCTGCAAGTCTTCAACCAGAGCGCTGGGCGCCAGTATCAGCTCGATTATTGCGTGGGCGTGGTGCAATATGATCCGCAGCAACACGCCGACCTGGCAGCGCTCCTGCACAGCGCCGATCTGGCCATGTATGCGCAGAAGAAGGCGCGTCGCGCACCGGCCTGATGCCGGGGCAGGGCGGCAGCGTGCAGGCAAAGGCGTTGGCGGCGGCGAAATAGCTTAAAATGCCCCCCTGAGCCAAAAAGCCCACGGCAGCCACTCCATGTCTTATCAAGTTCTCGCCCGCAAATACCGTCCCCGCAGCTTCGACACCCTGGTCGGCCAGGAACACGTCGTGCGCGCGCTGACGCACGCGCTCGAACAGCAGCGGCTGCACCACGCCTATCTCTTCACCGGCACCCGTGGCGTGGGCAAGACCACGCTCTCGCGCATCCTGGCCAAGTCGCTCAATTGCGTCGGTCCCGACGGCAGCGGCGGCATCACCGCTGCGCCCTGCGGCGTGTGCGAGGCCTGCGTGGCCATCGATGCCGGTCGCTTCGTCGACTACATCGAGATGGACGCCGCCTCCAACCGCGGTGTGGACGAGATGGCGCAGTTGCTGGAACAGGCCATCTATGCTCCCTCGAACGCGCGCTTCAAGGTCTACATGATCGACGAAGTGCACATGCTCACCAACCACGCCTTCAACGCCATGCTGAAGACGCTGGAAGAGCCGCCCGAGCACATCAAGTTCATCCTGGCCACCACCGATCCGCAGAAGATTCCCGTGACCGTGCTGTCGCGCTGCCTGCAGTTCAACCTCAAGCAGATGCCACCGGGCCACATCATTGGCCATCTCGACAACATCCTGAACCAGGAAGGCATCGAATTCGATCCGCCCGCGCTGCGCCTGTTGGCGCAAGGCGCATCCGGGTCCATGCGCGATGCGCTCTCGCTGACCGACCAGGCCATCGCCTATGCCGCCGGCAAGGTCACGCTGGAAGCCGTGCAGGGGATGCTGGGCGCGCTCGACCAGTCCTACCTGATCCGCATCCTCGATGCCCTGGCGCTCCAGGACGGCGCCGCGCTGCTGGCTGTGGCCGATGACATGGCCACCCGCAGCCTGTCCTACAACGCTGCCCTGCAGGATCTGGGCACGCTGCTGCATCAGATCGCGCTGGCCCAGGCCGTGCCGGCCGCGTTGGCCGATGACCTGCCCAATCGTGAAGATATTCTGCGCCTGTCCGGCCAGTTCAGTGCGGAGCATGTGCAGTTGTTCTACCAGATCGCCGTCCATGGCCGCAATGAACTGGGGTTGGCCCCTGACGAATATGCAGGTTTCAGCATGACCCTGCTGCGTATGCTGGCCTTCCGTCCGGTCAGTGCCAGCGCCAGCGCACCGCTTCCGCCCGCGCCCGGTGGCGGCCGTGCGGCCGGGCCGCGCCAGGCCGCACCCCTGCTGGCGCCGCAGGCCGCCGTAACGAGCGCTCCGGTCAACCGTGCGCAACCGCAGGCTGCCGCTGCGCCGACTCCGGCACCAGCACCTGCACTTGCACCAAGCCAGACGCCGCCGCCGGTATCGGCGCCTGCGGCAACGCCTGCTGCCGCCACTGCTGCGCCGGCTGCACCGACCTCGGCACGCGAGGCGGCGCTCATGGCCCTGCGCGGCGGCAAGGGCGGCAAGGCGGCTGCCCGGCCGGCAGCGCCTGCACCGTCGACGGCACCCGTCCCCTCGGTTGCCCCCGTAGCAGTTGCCAGTGCGCCAGCGCCGACCGCCCCAGCCGTGGCGCCGTCGCAGGCGGGCCGTGCTGCGCAGTCGATCCCGCCGGACATGCCCGAGCCACCTCCCTTCGACGCCATCCCCCCCTGGGAAGACGATACCGGTTCGTCCGCCATGCCGCCCGCGGTGCCGATGCCCGGCTTTGCCGAAGAAAGAATGGATACCGCGCCTGCTCCTGCCACCTCCGCAGCGGCACCCGCAGAACCTCCCGCGCCCCAGCGTCCGGCCGCCACTCCCGCGCAGCAGCAGGAAACCGCACGCATTGCCGCCGAACTGGGTTGGGATGGCCACTGGCCGACGCTGGCGGCCAGTCTCACCGCGCTGCGCGGCGTGGCACACCAGATGGCCTTCCAGAGCGAACTGGTGCGTTGCGAGGCGCTCAATGGCGGCAACGTCTGCTTCCACCTGCGTATCCCGCTGGAAACCCTGCGTTCCTCGGGCAGCATCGAAAAACTGGTCGCGGCCCTGTCTGAGCGTTTTGGCAAGGAAATCCGGGTCGAGACCGAGATCGGCGCCGTGGCCGATACCGCCAATGCCGTGGCCGAGGCCGAACGTGCCGAGCGCCAGCGCAAGGCCGAACAGAAGATGAAGAGCGATCCCTTCGTGATGAGCATGATGCGCGAGTTCGGCGCGTCCATCGTGCCGGGGTCGATCCAGGCGTTGTGAGGCATGGACGGCGAGGCAAGGATTGCCGACCGTCTGCCCAAACGCGATAGAATTCCGTGAATTGAAACAAGGAGCAATGAGCATGATGAAAGGTCAACTGGCAGGTCTGATGAAGCAAGCACAGGCCATGCAGGACAACATGAAGAAGGCCCAGGAACAGCTGGCCAGCATCGAAGTCGAGGGCCAGTCCGGCGCCGGCCTGGTGAAGGTCGTGATGACCTGCAAGAACGACGTCAAGCGTGTCTCCATCGACCCGTCGCTGCTGGCTGACGACAAGGACATGCTGGAAGACCTGGTCGCCGCCGCCTTCAACGATGCCGTGCGCAAGGCCGAAGCCACCGCCCAGGAAAAGATGTCGGGCGTCACCGCCGGCATGCCGCTGCCCCCGGGCTTCAAGATGCCGTTCTGATGCGCTCCTCTGCCCGGTGGCCAGTGCCGCCGGGCGCAGGCAGCATCGCGCGGGACAGTCTGATTCTGATGGAATGCAGGATTGCTTAGTGGAGGCACCATGTTCATCGTCTCGATCACATACACCAGGCCGGCAAGCGAAATCGATTCCTTGCTGACTGCGCACAAGAAATTCCTCAACCAGCAATATGCCGAGGGCGTATTCCTGATGTCCGGCCGCAAGGTGCCGCGTACCGGCGGCATCATCATTGCCGACTGTGCCGACCGTGCCGAGATCGAAGCCATCATGGAATCCGATCCCTTCTTCATCGGTGGCGTGGCCGAATACGAGATCATCGAATTCGTCCCCTCCATGACGGCAGAGGCGCTGGAAGCCTTCCGCTATTCCGTAGACCGCAATTGAAAACGCCCTCCAGTCTCACCCTCCTGACCGAATCGCTGCGCCGGCTTCCCGGCATCGGCCCCAAGACCGCGCAGCGCATGGCCTACC
This sequence comes from Herbaspirillum sp. FG34, assembly GCF_057809315.1. Classification (NCBI taxonomy): domain Bacteria; kingdom Pseudomonadati; phylum Pseudomonadota; class Betaproteobacteria; order Burkholderiales; family Oxalobacteraceae; genus Herbaspirillum; species Herbaspirillum sp. FG34. The sequence goes on from NZ_JBMDJS010000009.1 coordinate 148,534, forward strand.
ACCTGCTGCAGCACGATCGCGACGCTGCCGCCGACCTGAGCCAGTCGCTGGCCAAGGCGCTCGATACCATCCGTCATTGCGCGCTGTGCAATACCTTCACCGAACAGGTCGTCTGCGAAACCTGCCAGGACAGCCAGCGCGACCACACTCAGCTGTGCGTGGTGGAATCGCCCTCGGACCAGGTCATGATCGAGCAGACGCTGACCTTCAAGGGCTTGTACTTCGTACTCATGGGCCGACTCTCGCCGCTGGACGGGATCGGGCCGCGCGACATCCATCTCGAAAAACTAATCACCCGTGCCACCGATGGCGTGGTCAGCGAAGTTGTACTGGCCACCAATTTCACCAACGAGGGGGAAGCCACCGCCCACTACATCAGCGAAACCCTCAAGGCCCGCGGCCTGAAGGTCAGTCGCCTGGCGCGGGGTGTACCGGTCGGCGGTGAACTGGAATACGTGGACGCCGGCACCATCGCCCGCGCCATGCTGGATCGCCGTACTACCTGAGCGGCAGGCGACGGCCCATGCTCGTCCGCTGCGTACCTGATGCCCGGGAGATCGTTTTCAGATGAAAAACTTGCAGGCATGACGTCGCCAATGACGGTCAAAATGCGCGACATTGCGCGCATGCTGCAATAGAATGTTGGCTGCCGGCGCGCACGTATGACGTCAGGCCAGGAGCTGCAAGGTGTTGATCAACCCGCACACCGTGCCGTGCTCTTGCCCGCCGCGCAGCATCACCCGAATCCACTGCATTCCAGGACACCGGCCATACCCCCACAAGAGCCGGATCCCGCAGCATCGACAGAGAGGAGAACATCGGAACGCCCGCAGGCCGCTTCTGCCAGGCATCCGGTGCAAGCACGATGAGCACAGCCACATCCAAGCCCGGTCCGCTGGCCGGCATCAAGGTACTCGAACTGGGCACGCTGATTGCGGGGCCCTTCTGCTCGCGCATGCTGGCCGAGTTCGGTGCCGAGGTCATCAAGATCGAAGCCCCCGGCAATGGGGATCCCTTGCGTCAGTGGCGCGTGCTCAAGGACGGCACCTCGCTGTGGTGGTCGGTCCAGGCGCGCAACAAGAAGAGCATCACCCTGAACATGAAGGATGAGCGCGCCCAGGAGATCGCCCGCAAGCTCGCCCTGGACGCCGATGTCATCATCGAGAACTATCGGCCCGGCGTACTGGAGAAATGGAAGCTCGGCTACGACGACCTCAGGCAGCTGAACCCGGCCACCATCATGGTGCGCCTGTCCGGCTACGGTCAGACCGGTCCGCTGCGCGACCTGCCGGGCTTCGGTGCCATCGGTGAATCGATGGGCGGCATCCGCTACGTGTCCGGTCATCCGGACCGTCCGCCGGTGCGCATCGGCATTTCCATCGGCGACTCCATCGCAGCGCTGCACGGCGTGATCGGTGCCATGATGGCGCTGCGTCATCGCGATGTCACCGGTGGTCGCTGGAACGGCAAGTCCGGCGCCCAGTGCGTGGCAGGGCAGGGGCAAATGGTGGATGTTGCCCTGTATGAAGCCGTCTTCAACATGATGGAATCGATGGTGCCCGAATTCGATTTCGCCGGTGTGGTGCGTGAACGGACGGGCGGCGCTCTGCCGGGCATCGTGCCGTCCAACACCTATACGACGGGCGATGGCATGAACATCGTCATCGCCGGCAACGGTGACGCCATCTTCAAGCGCCTGATGGTCGCCATCGGCCGCCACGACATGGCCAGCGATGCCGGCCTGGCGCGCAACGATGGCCGGGTGCCGCGCACCGAGGAAATCGATGCCGCCATCCAGCAGTGGTGCGACACGCAGACCATCGATGGCGCCCTGGCCACGCTGCAGGCCGCCGATGTGCCGGTCGGCAAGATCTATTCGGTCAAGGACATGATGAACGATGCGCAATTCCTGGCGCGCGACATGTTCGAGCAGCACCAGTTCGCCGACGGTACGCCGGTCAAGCTGCCGGGCATCACGCCCAAGATGTCCGAGACGCCCGGCCAGACCAGATGGCTGGGGCCGGAGCTGGGTGCCCACAGCGATGAAATCCTGCAATCGCTGGGGTATGATGAGGCCCACATCAAGAAGCTGCGGGACGAAGGCGTTCTCTGAAGCGGCATGACAAAGGCAGACTCCCTCCACGGGGTCGCCGGCAACAAGCGGTACAACAAGCAGTACAACAAGCAGTACCCCATCCACACAAGGAGGAGACATAATGAAATTGAGCTGGAAGCAATTGCTGATCGCCGCTGGCCTGTTCCTGGCCGGCTACTTTTCATTCAACGGCAGCGCCGGTGCGCAGGCACTGGAAAAATCCAAGGTCTCCATTGCCGTGGGCGGCAAGAACCTGTTTTATTATCTGCCCCTGACCATCGCCGAGCAGCTCGGCTATTTCAAGGATGAGGGTCTGCAGGTCGAGATCTCCGACTTCGCCGGTGGTGCCAAGGCACTGCAGGCCATGATCGGCGGCAGTGCCGACGTGGTCTCGGGCGCTTATGAGCACACCATCAACATGCAGGCCAAGAACCAGCCCATCACGGCCTTCGTGCTGCAGGGTCGCGCTCCGCAGATCGTGCTGGCGGTCAACAACAAGACCATGCCCAACTACAAGACCGTGGCTGACCTCAAGGGCAAGAAGATCGGCGTCACCGCCCCCGGCTCCTCCACCAGCATCATGGCCAGCTACGTGCTGGCCAAGGCGGGCCTGAAGCCCTCCGATGTTTCCTTCATCGGCGTGGGCGCCTCAGCCGGTGCCATTTCGGCCATCCGCTCGGGGCAGATCGATGCGATCGCCAACCTCGATCCGGTGATTTCCATGCTCGAGCAGCACAACGAGATCAAGACCATCGCCGACACCCGCACCCTGAAGGATACCAATGACGTCTTCGGTGGCCCGATGCCTGCTGCGACCCTGTATGCACCGGCCGCCTTCATCCAGAAGTATCCCAACACCACGCAAGCCCTGACCAATGCCATGGTGCGCGCGCTGAAGTGGATCCAGAAGGCCGGCCCTTCCGACATCATCAAGGCCGTCCCGGAAAGCTATCTGCTGGGTGACCGCGCGCTCTACATCGACGCCTTCATGAAGGTGCGCCAGGCCATCTCGCCGGACGGCTACTTCCCGCCGGGCGGCCCGGACACGGCGCTGCGTACCCTGAAGGCTTTCGAGCCCTCGCTGGCTGACAAGCAGATCGACCTGTCCAAGACCTTCACCAATTCCTTCGTGCAGAAAGCCAACGCCAAGTACAAGTAAGCGCAGCGCTCCCGGCCTGTGCGACTGCAGCGCAAATGCCCGGCAACGGGCATTTGCACATCTGGGGCCGGGGCCTGCCAGTTCCCTACGTATCCTCCAACGGGGCCGCAGCGGCCCGCATTGCCATGACGCCAGCACTCCAGTTCGACAACATCACCTGCACCTTCGTCTCCAAGGACGACCGTTCCCAGCGCTACACCGCCGTGGCCAATACCGATCTTTCGATTGCACCGGGTGAATTCGTCTCCGTGGTCGGCCCGACCGGCTGCGGCAAGTCCACCCTGCTCAATGTCGGGGCCGGTCTGTTGCAACCCTCGCCGGGCAGCGTCAAGGTCTTCGGTGAAGAACTCAAGGGCATCAACCGTCGCGCCGGCTACATGTTCCAGGCCGAGGCGCTGATGCCCTGGCGCAGTGCGCTGCAGAACGTGATTGCCGGCCTGCAGTATCGCGGCCATGATGAAAAGGCGGCCCAGGAACTGGGCCAGCAATGGCTGTCCCGCGTGGGCCTGCAAGGCTTCGGCGACCGCTATCCGCACCAGCTCTCGGGCGGCATGCGCAAGCGTGTGGCGCTGGCGCAGACGCTCATCCTCGACCCCGACATCATCCTCATGGACGAGCCCTTTTCGGCCCTGGACATCCAGACCCGCCAGCTGATGGAAAACGAAGTGCTGGACCTGTGGAACGCCAAGAAGAAAGCCGTGCTCTTCATCACCCACGACCTCGATGAAGCCATCGCCATGTCCGACCGCGTCATCGTGCTCGCGGCCGGCCCCGGTACGCACCCCATCGGCGAATTCCGCATCGACCTGCCGCGTCCGCGCGACGTGGCCGAGATTCGCATGCACCCGCGCTTCGTCGAACTGCACCAGCAGATCTGGGATGTGCTGCGCGATGAAGTCCTCAAGGGTTATCAACAACAGAAGCGCGCAGCCTAAGCCGGGCGAAAAAGATCAGGGAAGAGAATCAGCATCATGTGGAAATTATTTAAACCGAATCACAAGAACATCCGTTTCTGGCAACTGATGGTACTGGCCATCGTGCTGCTGGTCTGGCACGTGGCCACGCGCAATCCTCAGACCGCCTTCTTCTTCGGCGAACCGCTGAAGGTGGCACAGCGCATCTGGGAGTGGTTCACCGTGGGCAGCGGCTCGCTGGAAGTAGGTATTGGCGACACGACCTTCTTCACGCTCAACTTCCCGGCGGAGATTTATTCACACCTGTTGATCACCCTCACCGAAACCGTGCTGGCCTTCATCATCGGCACCGTCTTCGGTCTGGCCATCGGCCTGTGGCTGGCGCTCTCGCCGACCGCCTCGGCCATTCTCGATCCCTATGTGAAGGCGGCCAATTCCATGCCGCGCGTGATCCTGGCGCCGATCTTTGCGATGTGGTTCGGCCTGGGCATCTGGTCCAAGGTGGCGCTGGCGGTGACGCTGGTGTTCTTCATCGTCTTCTTCAACGTCTATCAAGGCGTCAAGGAAGTCAGCCCGGTGGTGCTGGCCAATGCCCGCATGCTGGGCGCCAATGCGCGCCAGCTGCTGCGCACGGTCTATCTGCCCTCGGCCACCTCGTGGGTGTTCTCCAGCCTGCACACCTCCATCGGCCTGGCCTTCGTCGGTGCGGTGGTGGGTGAGTACCTGGGCTCGGCGCGCGGCGTCGGCTACCTGATCCTGCAGGCCGAAGGGACCTTCGATATCAACACCGTCTTTGCCGGCATCGTCGTGCTGACCATCTTTGCCCTGGTGCTGGACCTGGCGGTGGGCGTCATCGAAAAGCGGCTCATGAAGTGGCAGCCCAAGAGCGGTGAGACCGAGAAACTCTGAGTCGGTGGCTTGAGGGGGCGGTGTTGGGGCGATATGAAGCTCCACGCGCCAGACCCGGCGCAAAAGGGCAGCGGTAGGCGATACCGCTGCCCTTTTTCTTTGATGTAGTGACGTTTTGTGTGCAAAACCGGGGGAATTGCGGCTCTTGTCGGCAAGAGGGAATCGCATGGCTGGCCGTTGCAGGTGTCACCAACATCAAGGTCAGCGAAGTGGCTGAAGTATCGTCGGAATTGAGCTGGCTCTCTGGGGTGAGATGGGGAAGCTGATCCTGACTGCGCCGCCATGTGCGCAGCGTCATCGACAAAGGATTTCCAGCGTCTTGATGCACGGAAATCTGTAGCGCCGTGCTGGTCTGCGGCGTGGTGAGGTTTGATGAGGAAAAAACGCAGAAACTCAGTCTGCAAAAGGCTTTGCGGCCTATTGCAGCATTGATGAAAAATGGGTGGTTTACACCGCTGTTTCACTCATTGCCCGTTGGTCTGCATGGTTAGGATGGTGATCCGCTGCCACTTGACCGGAGTTTCCCATGACTATTGCCAGAAAGCTCTACGCGATGATTGCCATCGCCATTGTCGGAATGCTGCTGTTGGCTGGTGTCGGTACTTACCAGATTGATCGCGTCAATACGGCGGCCAGCTATTCAACCATCAATACCGTCCCCAGCATCCTTGAACTCGACCGAGCGGTTGATGCGGTGTACACCATCCAGCTCTCGCTCAGGAAGTACATTTCAGCGCCCAATCCTGCGGTCCGCCAGGAAGCCGAAAAAAGCATGGTGGCCGCCCGTGCCAGCCTGGACAAGGTGTTCGCGACCTATGAGAAGGAAGACCTCACCGATGCCACTGACGGTGATCTGCTCAAGGAAGTACGCAAGCGCGTTGCCGCATACGAGGACCTGCGTACCAAGTTGATCGCACAGGCGCTGACAGATCAGGCAGCAGCGCTCGCTGGCCTGGAGTCGAGCCAGCCAGTTGCCGATGCAATGATGAGCGCGCTTGAGGAACACAAGAAATACAACGTGAAACTCGGTCAAACGGCTGCCCAGACTGCCTCCGACACCAAGAACCAGGCCACTGCCGTTGCGCTGATCATCAGTGCCCTGATGGCCGTGGTGATCGGCTGCATCGGGGTATTGCTGGCAAGGAATATCGGGAACTCGCTCAGAATGGCCGTCTCGACCGCCGAGGCTGTCGCCCAGGGCGATCTGACGCTGCGCATCAGTACCGCTTCCAATGATGAAATCGGTCAGCTCCAGCGGGCGTTGGGGAGCATGGTCTCCAATCTGTCCAACGTGGTCACGGAGGTCCGTGCCAGCGTCAATACCATCGCCGTTGCCTCAGGGGAAATCGCCGCCGGCAACATCGACCTCTCTTCGCGTACCGAACAGCAGGCAGGTTCCCTGGAGGAAACCGCCTCTGCCATGGAAGAGCTGACCTCCACCGTCAAGCAGAATGCCGACAACGCCCGCCAGGCCAACCAGATGGCCGACGCGGCCTCCCATGTGGCGACAGAGGGTGGGCAAGTCGTCGGACACGTGGTCACCACCATGGTGGACATCAACGAAGCCTCTCGCAAAATCGTCGACATCATCAGCGTCATCGATGGCATCGCATTCCAGACCAACATCCTGGCCTTAAATGCCGCCGTGGAAGCTGCCCGTGCCGGCGAGCAAGGGCGCGGCTTTGCCGTGGTCGCCTCGGAGGTCCGCACATTGGCCCAGCGTTCGGCAGCAGCGGCCAAGGAAATCAAGGAGCTGATCGACAACACCGTGGCCAAGGTGGATGAAGGCAGCAGACTGGTGGAGCAGGCTGGATCGACCATGGAGCAGGTGGTTTCCAGCGTGAAGCGTGTCACCGATGTGGTCAGCGAGATTACGGCGGCAAGCAGTGAACAGAGCGATGGTATCGGCCAGGTCAATCAGGCCATCACGCTCATGGATGAGGCGACTCAGCAGAACGCGGCGCTGGTTGAAGAAGCTGCAGCCGCCTCCAAATCGCTGCAGGACCAAGCCGATCGTCTGGCGGGCGCAGTCGCCTTCTTCAGGGTGGAGTCCGCGGATCGCGGCCCGCTTGAACCATCCCGCAATACCTCTGCAAAACCGCGGGCCATGGAGGCGGGAAAGGCACCGGCAGGTCCTGCTCACCGAGAGCCCAAGGAAAGAATGATCGCCACATCCCCGAGTCCGAAAGCCAAGCCCAAGATGTCCGAGACCCCGGCCTTGGGTAGCGCGAAGACCGAGAAGGCGACGAAAGAGGGGGCTGCCGATTGGGAGGAGTTCTGATCCGGCAGGTCTGCCCTCGGTTTGAAGAAGGAAAAAAAATGCTCCTCGATGAGGAGCATTTTTTACGCCGGTCGTTGCAACTTTCGGGATAACGCCGGCGCTTGCCTGCGACAGGCCGATGTGCAGAGACATCGCACCCGAAGGTAGCGATGTCTCTTTGCATCAACGCTTCAATGCAGGCTGCGAGCCCTTGCCCAGGATCAGGTTGGCAATGACGGCGACCACCACGTTCAGGGCCAGCGCAATGATGCCGGTGTAGAGCGTATAGGTCTGGCCGCTGACGATGAAGCTGTGCACCGGCTTGATGCCGTCGGTGAAGGCCAGCCAGCTGCCGCCGATGATGCCCACGGCCCAGCCGCACAGCAGCGCGCGGGCACCGAACCAGCTCACGAAAAGCCCGAAGACCAGCGCCGGGAAGGTTTGCAGGATCCACACGCCGCCCAGCAATTGCAGGTCCAGCGCGAACTTGGTCGGCAGGAACAGGATGAACACCAGCGCACCGAACTTGACCACCAGCGACACCACCTTGGCCACCTTGGCTTCACCTTCGTGGCTGATGCCAGGATTGACGTAGGGCTTCCAGAAGTTGCGGGTGAAGAGGTTGGAGGCACCGATGGACATCACCGCCGCTGGCACCAACGCACCGATGGCGATAGCGGCAAAGGCGAAGCCCGCAAACCAGCTCGGGAAGAGGCCATTGAACAGCGCCGGCACGACGTCGTTGTTGGCCTGCACCTTGATGCCAGCCGCGTAGGCCATGTAGCCCAGCAGCGCGATCAGTCCCAGCAGCACCGTATAAGCCGGCAGGAAGACGGCGTTCTTGCGGATGGTATTGGCATCCTTGGCCGCGAAGATGCCGGTCAGGGTATGCGGATACATGAAGGCCGCCAGTGCCGAGCCCAATGCCAGCGAGGCGAAGGGCAGGAACTGCGTGGGCTTCAAGGTCAGGCCGGTGGCACCACCCTTGAGCGCAAAGGCCTCGCGTGCCGAGTTGAACACCGCGCCATAGCCACCCAGCTTGGCCGGTACCACCACCACCGCCACCAGCACCACGATGTAGATCATGATGTCCTTGACGAAGGCGATGAGCGCCGGAGCCCGCAGGCCGGCCGAGTAGGTGTACAGCGCCAGGATCACGAAGGCCGCCAGCAGCGGCAGTTCACCACTCAGGCCCAGGGCCTTGATGACCACTTCCATACCGATGAGCTGCAAGGCAATGTAGGGCATGGTGGCGATCACACCGGTCAGTGCGATGGCGAACTCCAGGGGACGCGACTGATAGCGTCCCCACACCACATCGGCGGCCGTCACGTGGCCGGCCTTGTGGGCGGCATGCCACAGCTTGGGCATGATCACGAACACGATGGGATAGACCAGGATGGTATAGGGCAGGGCGAAGAAGCCATAGGCTCCCACCGCATAGACCAGTGCCGGCACTGCAATGACGGTATAGGCGGTATAGAAGTCGCCACCGACCAGGAACCAGGTGATCCAGGTCCCGAAGTTGCGGCCGCCCAGGCCCCACTCATCGAGATGGGCCCCCTTGTTGCTGCTACCGCCGGCCATCCATTTGGAGGCCAGAAAGCCCATCACGGTGACCAGGGCAAAGAAGAACAGGAAGACCCAGAGTGCGGTCCAGTGGATGTTGGACGCCTCCATTATTGGACTCCCTTCTTCAGGCCATCACGATAGACCAGCCAGATGATGAACGATGTCAGCGGCACCCACGCAAACTGGTACCAGTAGAAGAAGGGGAAGCCGAACAGGCTGGGCAATTCGGCGTTGTAGAAGGGGACCCAGAGCAGGCCGATGAAAGGCAGCAGAAGTAATAGCCGCATGATTGATGCTCCTCGAACTTTTGGCGGAAGAATTTTTATGTCGGCGCCGCCCGGCCTTGCGGGCCTGGGGCGCCTTGAAAGTTGCAGGCGAATTATAGGGAGAATCCGGCAAACGTGTTCGATCTCGGCCAGGTGAGCCGGCAGGATGAGCGGATCCAGGACAGTTCCGCGAACGCCGTTGGCGCGCTGGTCGCTTATCCGGCCCTGTTGACGACCTTGGGTGGACTGCACGGCCTGCATCGATACGCCTGAGCTCTGCAGGCTTGCGTGAATTCGCGTAGGCTGGCGGCTGTCCTGATTTTCCAGCGAGTTAGCCCATGAGCCCGAGCCCGTCCGTTGCCGAGGAGGCCGTCGATCTCCTGCCCGCGCTGGCGCAATTGCTCAAGACCCATCGTCAGGTGCTGGTCCTGACCGGCGCCGGCGTCAGCACGGCCTCCGGCATCCCCGATTATCGTGACGACAGTGGTGCGCGTCGTGGCCGCCTGCCCATACAAGGGGCCGAGTTTCGCCAGTCCGAAGCAGCCCGCAAGCGCTACTGGGCGCGCAGCATGCTGGGCTGGCCGCGCCTGGCACAGGCCGCGCCCAATGCAGCGCATCGGGCGCTGGCGCGACTGCAGCAGGCCGGTTACCTCGGCAGCATCCTCACCCAGAATGTCGATGGCCTGCACCAGCGGGCGGGCAGCGGCGAGGTGACCGAACTGCACGGCAGCATCCATGCGGTACGCTGCCTGGGCTGCAGCACGGTCTATCCACGTGCCCAGATCCAGCAGGAGCTGCTGCGCGGCAATCCCGATTTCGTCCATCTGCAGGCCGAGGTCCTGCCCGATGGCGACGCCCGGCTGGAACCGGAGGCCGATGCCGCCTTTCATGTACCGACCTGCGCAGCCTGTGGTGGCATGCTGCAACCGGACGTGGTGTTCTTCGGTGATGGCGTACCGGCCGCACGCAGTGCAAAGGCCGAAGCGATGGCCCGGAGCTGCGATGCCATGCTGGTGATAGGTTCTTCGCTGATGGTGTTGTCGGGCTTTCGCTTTGCGCGCATGGTGGCCGCTGCGGGCAAACCGGTGGTGGCAGTCAATCGCGGCATCACGCGCGCCGATGGATTGCTGGCCTTCAAGTTGCGCGAGGATGCCGACGCGGTCTTGCCGCGCCTGGCGAGTTTGCTGGGGGCCTGAGCGGCGCCTTGATCAAGCCGGGGATGGATGCCGATGGGGCTGGTACATGCTGTGATGATGATGGTGTTGGTCCTGCTCACGCTGGGCCTGGCGATATGGGGCGGGTTTGCGTTGTGGTTCCAGCTTGCGCGGGCCGCATGGCTGCGCATCGCGGCCATCGCACTGTGGAGTCTGCCGTCGGCTGCGACGCTGGCGCTGGTGGCTGGGATGCCGGGGCTGCCCGGCCTCCCGCTTTCCTTGCGCTGGGGGCCAGTGCTGTTGGTGCTGGCCGGTATCGCCATGGCGGGCTGGTGGAGTGGTATCCGCCCCAGTCATGAGCGCGACTGGGCTGACGATGTGGCGCGCATGCTGGTGTCGCAGGTGCGGGGCGATGTCGTCAAACTGGACAATGTGCGCAATTTCACCTGGCGCACTGAGAGCGACTACGACATCGTCTGGGAATCGCGCCAGGTTGATCTGTCGCAACTGGTCTCGGCCGATCTGCTGCTGTCCTACTGGATGGGGCCGGCCATTGCCCACACGCTGGTGTCCTTCGGTTTTGCCGATGGTCCGCCTCTGGTGTTCTCCCTGGAGATCCGGCGCGAACGCGGCGAGGCCTTCTCCGCCCTGGGCGGATTCTTCCGCAAGTTCGAGACCGTCATCGTTGCTGCCGATGAGCGCGACATCATCCTTACCCGCACCAACGCACGCGGTGAGGATGTGTATCTGTATCGTCTGCAATTGCGTCCGGATCAGTTGCGCAAGGTCTTCCTCGGTTATCTCGAACGCGCGGCGCAATTGTGCGAGCGCCCGCGTTTCTACAACACCCTCACCAGCAACTGCACCACCATCGTGTTCGAACTGGCACGCCGTCTCTCGTCCTCCCTGCCGCTGGACTATCGACTGCTGCTCTCCGGCTACTTTGCCGAGTATGTATTCGACCACGGTGTGCTGACGCCGGGCTACAGCTTCGCTCAATTGCACCAGGCCGGGCGTATCACCGAGCGCGCTTTACAAAGCGGCCTGCAGCAGGACTACAGCGAGCGCATCCGGCGGGGTGTGCCGGGCATCGCTCCTGCCCAGTGGCGTTGAAACGGGTTGTGCATGCGCAGCCCGATCTTCGCGCAGGTTACGGCAGCCTGGCCAGAGGCCGGGGCCAGCGCGGAAATACCTTGTTGCCGAATTGATGGAACTGAACCGGGCGAAGCCTCAGACGCCGCGTGCCCTGTGCACTTTTACTGCACCTTGACGATGACATAGGCGGTAGCAAACACCCGTCCTGCGGCCACGGTTTGTCCAGGCAGCTTTTGCAGCGTGGCCGTCAGCCGCTTCTCTACCGTGAATTGAGACACCGGCGTTGCCGGTGCCGGGGCGGGTGGCGGGCAGCGTGCTGCATTACCGGTATCGAGCCGATACCAACCGGCATTACGTCCGGCCGGCAAGGGGCTGGACATCCATTGTCCGGCCAGCGGCGAACTGAGGAACAGCATCGGCTGCTGGCCTTCGCTGTCGCTAAGGCTGATGCCCACTCCTCTGGCCAGCGAAGGATCAAGGCCGTAATTGTCGGAGAGCAGAAAACGGACCCCCTGGTCCTGATTGACATACCCCAGTTGCCGCGCTGCCGCCAGCGCGCCCGGCGAAACCTGGATACCGAAGGCGGTCTGGTTGTCGTCGGTGCCCGCTGCGCTCGGCGGTCTTGCATTGACCCCCTCGTCGCAGCGGAAGGCCAGCGTGAATTCCACCTGCCGTGTTTCGCCCCGTCTGAGTTCTTCTTCCGAGATCGTCGGAAAAACCACTTCCGGGGTCACGTTCTGGACCACGCATGACGGCAGCACGCTCAGGGTGGCCGCCTGGCGCATGCCGAAGGCGATGCCGTTGGCGGCGCCGAAGAACAGGAAGCGCGTCGCGTGATCTTCGCCATCATCATCCATGTCCCCGCTGGCGCGGTTGTAGCCAGGGCCGCGCAGCATCAGATAGCCATTGGGCTGCAGGCATCGGTAGGGAACGGCGGCCTGTCGCGTGGTGTCCGGACGGTCGCCGCACCAGTTGCTGGTACCCGTCCCGGGACTGAGATCGGAGACGCGGGCAATCTCGGCCTTGATGGGGCTGAGATGTTTGGCGCGGATCAGAATCTTCTTGCGGGCTTCATCGATGTCATAGCTGTCCAGTCGGGCGGACTGGTAATAACGCGAAAACACCTTGCCCGAACGCAGATGCGTAAGTCTGATCGCTACGCCGGGAAACCAGGTCCGGTAAAAGCCGGCGAGACCATCCTGTCTGCCAATCTCGGCAAAGCCGCCAACACGGTCATCGCCATTGGTGGAAAACACCTCCGAGATTTGTCCGGCATCGGCCAGGTCACAGGTCCACAGCAGCGTATCGCCGCTGATGCCGGAGGCCTCCGCCGCCGTGGCGACGGCACTGCCCAGCATGGTTCCGGCAGGCTGGAGCGCCGTGCTGGCGAGGTTGATGCGGCCGAACCAGAACTGGGATGAACCGCCATCGCTCAATGGCGTGAAGGGATACTCGATACGATTGTTGCGCTTGCAGAGTGCGTGGCTCGGGACCGACAACAGACACAGTACGAGCGCCGCGAGCAGCCACCGCACATGTCGCGACGGCCACCTGGGGTGAGATGCGCCAGGGCGGCAGCGATCGGATGGGCGAGCGGTCAAGGAAAGACTCCGGTGAGTACGTGGAAGCCACGCATGCTCGCGCACATGAACCGTCCGATCAATGGGCCTGCGCCTCACTGCGCATGGGCGTGCGCCCATTGACGACAGCGGGCGGCGCTTGGGATTTCGCCCATGTGCCAATCAGACTGGGCCAGGCATATCTTGGGGGTGTACCGATTCTTGCGCATCGCGGGCTTGCCTATGATGCGACTGGTGCCGGACACATAGCGGTTGGTGTCGGCACTCTTTGTGGATCAACCGAATTCTCCCAGGGGATAATCATGAAAAAGCATCTTGTAATTGCGCTGCTGGTCTCGCCGTCAGTGGTGCTGGCAGCAGGCAGTACCATCAATTTCCGTGGCCAGGTCAACAGCCAGACCTGTCAGGTGACGGTAGATGGCGCGGCCAATCCGGTCGTGTTGCTGCCCACCGTGGCCACGGGCGACCTGGCCGCGGCAGGCAGCTCGGCGGGCGAGACGCCCTTCGTGGTCAGTGTCAGTGGCTGCAAGGCATCGGCTACCGAAAAGCTCAAGATCAAAACGCAATTCCTGGCCAGCGCCGCCACCAGCGGCAACAACATTCCCAACCTGGGCAGTGCCAAGAACGTGGCACTGCAATTGCGTCAGAGCGTCGGCGGTGATCCGATCAAGCTGGTCGGTGGCAGTGGCGTGTCGGCCGAGGGACTGGAAATCGCCGCTGGCGGCACCAGTGCTTCGCACACCTTCGCCGTACGCTACATCGCCGAAGGCGGTGCTGCAGAGGCCGGCTCGGTGATCGGATCGGTGCAGTACGCCCTCGACTACTTCTGATGCGCCCATCCGGGTGCGGACTTCCATTTCCCGTTCGTATCACTTGCGTCGCTGCCAGGATGCTTCCTGGTAGCGCTTCTCCCGTTTTTCCGATGAAAAGAACAAGCCCGCTTGCAGGTCTGCTCATGCTGCTGGTCTTCATGTTGAGCGCCGATGCCAGTGCCAGTGTGACCATGTTGGGCACACGCGTCGTCTATCCGGCCGATGCCGGCGAACAGATCCTGCGCTTCAGCAATCCCGACGATCACCCCAATCTGGTACAGCTCTGGCTGGATGATGGTCACGCCGCCCGACCCGATGGGCTGGCCTCTCCCTTCCTCGTCATTCCGCCGGTATTTCGGGTCGAGCCGCATGGGGGCCAGGTAGTGCGACTGTCCTATGTGGGGGATGCGCTGCCGCAGGACCGGGAGTCGCTGTTCTTTCTCAACTTCCTCCAGGTGCCGGCGCTGAAGGCCGCTTCGGTCAATGACAATCAACTGGTGCTCACCGTACGCAGCCGCATGAAAGTCTTCTATCGTCCGGCGGCATTGGCCGCCGAGGCCGATGCCGCGCGGGCACCGGATGCACTGTCCTTTGCCATTGAGCTCGGCGATGGCGCGGCCAGCATGGTCGTGCGCAATGCCAGTGGCTATCATCTGATGGTGCAACAGGCTGATCTGCTGCTGGGCGACCAGAGGCAGGTGCTGGCCAGGACCACCGTGATCCAGCCTTTCCAGGAATTGCGCTGGTCGCTGGAGCGCATGCCGGCCGACCTGGCCGGTATGCGCATGCAGCTGCGTCTGCTCAACGATGTCGGGGTGGAAGTGCAACGCGACTATCCCGTGCGTTGAGGAGGCGACGGTGAGAACGCATTGCTCGCCCCTGCGGCGCGTGGCCGTCTCGGCCTTGTCGCTCGGGACTGCCATGGTTGCCTGGCCGGCCGCTACGGCGGCGCAGCCGGAGAGCGACTATCGCTTTCTGGAGGCGCTGGAGATGGCCTCGCCCATCAACAAGGGCAGCCTGTCGCGTTTCAACCGGGTGGGTAATGTCGAGCCCGGTATCTACAGCGTGGATGTGTATGTCAATGGCAGCTTCAGCCATCGCCGTTCGCTGCGCTTTGATCTGGTGGAAGGACTGGGCGCGGCGGCCTGTTTCAAGGCCGAGGATGCCGTCCTGCTCGATCTGCGGCAGGATCTGATCGCCAAGCTGGGTCCACGCGAATGCGCCCGCATCGACGAGTTGGCCACCGGCGCGCAGGCCGTGTTCGATCTCTCCCGCCTGCGGCTGGACGTCAGTCTGCCGCAGTCGCAACGCAATCACGTGGCGCGCGGCTATGTCGATCCGGCGCTCTACGATGCCGGTGAAAGCATGGGCTTCCTCAACTACAGCATCAGCCAGTATTACGCCCATACCGCCCAGGGCAGCAGCAGTTCGCTCTACGGTTTCACCAACAGCGGCATCAATCTCGGCTTGTGGCGGCTGCGCCAGCAAGGCAGCCTGGGTTATGACAGCCGCAACGGACTGCGCTGGAATCCGGTACGCACCTATGCCAGGCGTGCATTGCCGCACTGGACCAGCGAACTGACGGTGGGAGAGAGCTATACCTCCGGCAAGCTGCTCTCGGGGCTGGCCTATCAGGGGGTTGAACTGAGTACGGATGAGCGCATGCTGCCCGATTCGTTGCGCGGCTATGCGCCGGTCATTCGCGGCAGTGCCCGCAGCAATGCCCAGGTCATCGTCAGCCAGAAGGGACGCGATATCTACCGCACCACGGTCGCGCCGGGCAGTTTCGTGATCGATGATCTGTATCCGACCAGCTACAACGGGGATCTCGATGTCACGGTGATCGAGGCCGATGGCACGCGTTCGCACTTCAGCGTGCCGTATTCGGCCTTGCCGGAATCGATGCGGCCCGGCAGTTCCCGTTACAGCATCACGCTGGGACGAACGCGCGATACCGATACCAGCCTGCCTTTCGTCGATGCCCTGTACCAGCGCGGCGTGAGCAACAGCATGACAGGCAGCCTGGGGGTGCGGGCCGCACCGGCCTATCAGTCGGTAGTGTTGGGGAGTACTCTGGCCGGCAAGCTGGGCGCAGCGGGATTGACGCTGAATTATTCACATGCCGATACCGGCGGCGGTGCGCGCGGCGGCTGGATGATGGGTCTGTCCTATTCGCGGGCCTTCGATGCCACCGGCACGCAGTTCTCGATTGCCAGTTATCGCTACTCGACCTCGGGTTACCGGGAACTGGTCGATGTGATCAGCGAGCGCCAGGCGCGACGTACCGGTTTTTCATCGCTGGCCAGCTCCAACAGCTACCAGCAGCACTCGCGCGTGGATCTTTCGCTGAGCCAGCAATTGGGCAGTATGGCTTCCCTCTATCTCTCCGGCCTGACCCAGACCTTCCATCATGACCGCAGCCGCATCACGCAATTGCAGTTCGGTTATTCGACCCTGTGGCGCAATGGTGTGAGTCTGAACCTGGCCTTCCAGCGGCAGCAGGTCAGCCGTGTCGCGCGCAACCCGGATGACTTGCAAGGGAGGCCGGCCGCGCTGGCGCAAGCGGGCTCCTCGTTGATGCTCTCGCTGTCGATCCCGCTGGGTAGTCCGGGCGGGGAGCGGCCGATATTGAGTACCTCCATGGTCAGGGCACAGCAGCAGGATCTTTATCAGACGCAGGTCTCCGGCATGCTGGCCGGCCAGCGCCATCTCAGCTACAGCGCGGGCGCCAGCCATATGCCGGGCGGCCAGCAGGACAGCCTCAACGGCAACATCGGAGTGCGTTTGCCCAAGGCCAACCTCAATGTCAACCTGGCGCGCGGGCGGGACTACTGGCAGGCCGCCGGCAATGTGCGCGGTGCCCTGGCGGTGCATGCGGGTGGCATTACCCTGGGTCCCTACCTGGGCGACACCTTTGCCCTGGTCGAGGCCAAGGGAGCAGAAGGTGCGCGCCTCTTCAATGGTCAGGGTGCCGTGATCGACAGCCATGGCTACGCATTGCTGCCTTCCCTCTCGCCCTATCATCGCAATGTGGTCGAGCTGGCGGCCAGTAGCAAGAGTCACAAGACCGAACTGCTGGAAAGCCAGCGTACGGTGATTCCCTATGCCGGTGCCACCCTGAAGCTCAGCTTCAGGACACGCACCGGCCATGCCCTGTTGATCCGCCTGCACCGCGATGACGCCATCCCGCTGCCCATGGGCGCCGACGTGCTCGACGCGCAGGGCAGTGTAATCGGCATGGTGGGTCAGGGCAGCCAGGCCTATCTGCGTACCGACCAGTTGCAGGGGGAGTTGTTGGTGCGTTGGGGCGATGGTCAGCAGGAACGTTGTACGGCCCGCTATGACCTGCAAGCTCAGGACCTGGAGCAGGCGCTGATCCGGCTGCAGGCCGCCTGTACCGCTGCACCGCGCCGGGCTGAATTCCTGCCGGCGCAAGCTGTGCCGCCGGGCGTGACGGGGGCCGCGCAATGAGTCGCTGTGCGATGCCTGGGTTGGCGCGGTGCCTGCTGCTGTCGATGATGTTGTTTGGTGCTCGCGCCGAGGCGGGATTGATGCCCGAACGCACCCGGCTGGTCTTCAGCCAGGGGGCCGGCGAGCTCAGCCTGCGGCTGGCCAACACCAACCCCCATGCCGTAGTGGTGCAGAGCTGGGTGGACCAGGGCGAGGGAAGTCATGCACCGGATACCGTGCAGTCTGCGCTGTTCGTCATGCCTGCTGTGCAGCGGCTGCCGGCGCAGGCGATCAGCCAGGTCCGGGTGTTGTATACCGGCGAGCCGTTGCCGGTGGACCGCGAGTCGGTGTTCTGGCTCAATCTGTACGAGATTCCGATCCTGCCTGACCCGCCGCCGGGAGGTGCACCGCGCCTGCTGCTGGGACTCAATACCCAGATCAAGGTGTTTTATCGCCCGCCTGGCGTTGCCGATCCGGGCCCGCAGTGGGCCGATGCACTGCACTTCCGCTTGCAACGGCAAGCCGGACAATGGGTGCTGGTCTGCCGCAATGACAGCCCCTACTTTGCTTCCTTCGCCAGCTTGCGGATCAGCGACGGCCTGCATCAATTCGTGCCGCGCCTGGCGCCCGAGCAGATGGCGCCGCCCCACGGCGAACAGATCTTCGTGCTGTCCGAGGACGATGCCGCGCTGACATGGCAGCACCCGCGCCTGGAGTTCCAGCTCATCGATGACACGGGACGAGCCAGTGACCACATGCGTCCATTGACGCCGCTCAACCTGCCCTGAACGGAGTTTTCATGCTTGCCCCAGCCCAGTGCGGGCGCTCTGCGCCCAACCCGCCCATGGAGCGCGCCCACTTGCTGCAGGCCCTGCGGCGCCGCCAGTTCCAGCCCTTCCTGCAGCCCATCGTCGGGGTGGACGGGGCCTGGCAGGGCGCCGAGATACTGATGCGCTGGCAACACCCGCAAGCCGGTGTATTGGCCCCGACCATCTTTCTTGAACGTCTGTCCGATGAAGGCTTGCTGGCGGCTACGACACGCCAGATGCTGCATCAGGTCCGCGTGGCCTGGGAGAGGGCGCCGGCGTGCCTGCGGCAACCCTTCGTGTTGTCCTTCAACGCCTGCGGCGAGCAGTTGCAGAGCGAGGCGCTGGTGGCCCAATGCCAGGCATGGTTGCACCGACTGCAATGGCCGCAGCTGCGGTTGATGATAGAGATGCCCGAGCGCGGCGCCGACCTGGGGCCGGAGTATTGTCGCAGCCTGTTTGCCCAGTGCGAGCGGGCCGATATCGCCATCGCCCTGGATGATTTCGGCGTTGGCGATGCGCGCCTGCACCAGTTGGCCTGCGGTCGCATCAGTTGTCTCAAGCTCGATCGATCATTTGTTGCTGCCATGCAGGACAATTCCCTGTACAGTCGCCTCATTGAAACCATCGTGACTCTGGCCGCCGAATTCGATGCCATCGTCACCGCCGAAGGCATCGAGACACTATGGCAGTGGCAGCGCTTGCGCCAGATGGGGGTACGGCGCTTCCAGGGATATTATTTCGCCAGACCGCTGGCGATGCCGGACTTCTTCCGGCAGATGCAGCGCCGCCGGAGTGTGACGGCCACGATTGAACCAGCGCGGGAAAGAGGGGGCCAGCATGGCGACTAAGGGGACAACGATACGGGTCGGGATCGCCGATGATTATCCGGTGGTGTTGCGAGGCATCGAAGCCATCCTGGCGACTTGCCCCGATCTCGTCCTGGCCTTCTCGGCCGAGAGCATCGCGCAGCTCATGGCCTGCCTGGAGCGCGAGCCGGTGGACGTGCTGCTGTGCGACTACGCCTTCGATGATGATCCGCACGCCGACGGCCTGGATCTGCTCAAGCGGCTGCGGCGCCAGCATCCGGCGATGAAGGTCATCTTCCTCAGTGCCCATGCCCAGCCGCAGATCATCTCCAGCGCACTGGAGCTGGGTGCGGCCGGTTTCATCGGCAAGAATCGCAGCGATTTCGTGAACCTGCCGCAAGCCGTCTGCAGTGTCCGGAACGGTCAGGTCTACCTGCCGCAGTCGCTGGCGTCGGCCTTGCTGGGCAGTCTCTTCAACGTCAACGCACGCCAGAGCGGACTGGCCCAATTGTCCGAGCGTGAGCTGGTGGTAGCGCGCATGATCTGCCAGGGGATGTCCATCAGCGCCATTGCCGAGCGGCTGCATCGCAGTCCCAAGACCATCAGCAACCAGAAGGTGGCCGCCATGAAGAAGCTGGGCGTGAGCAATGATGTTGAACTGAGCCGGGTCTTCCAGAACCTGGGCGACTGAGGCCATCCATGCCGCGCCAGATCCTTGCACTGTCGGAGCGCTATTACCGGCGGTTGCTGTATGGCTGCGCCAGCTTGCTGTCGGTGGCCATCGTCTGTGCCATGGTGTTTTTGGGCTATAGCGCCTTTGCGCAGTTCCGAGAGCGCCAGATCGGCAGCTTCACCAGCAAGCGCGAGCAGATCAAGTCGGAGGTGGATCGTCTCACCGCGCGTGTCATCCAGTTTGCCGAGATGTATGCCCGTCTGCAGCATCTCTATAAAAAGGAATTGCTGGTGCTCGACAGCTACAGCGAGCGCGTCGACCCGGGCGAGATGAGCCGCAGTCCGGAGAGCCTGACGGTGGTGCCCTTCACGCTGCTCATCCGCGGCGATACCGCGGCCGACCGCCAGCGCCTGGCCGCGCTGCTGCTCCTGTTACGGCAGGCGTCGGCCCTGCCGATGTTCAATCCGGCCGAACCCGGGGTGACACTGGACGGTTTCATCTATACAGCTGACGCCGGCTTTCTGGCGGTGTCACCGCCGCTGTCGAACGAGGAAGAACAACAGGTGCGCCAGCTCGGCACCTCGCCCTTCATCAGTGCCATGAGCGCACCGGTGGATGCCGCCTTCGCCGCCGAACGCGAACGTGCGGCGCGCGCCCAGGGCAGTACCGGCCAGCGCGTACTGTGGATGAGCCCGGCCTTCAGTGCGCCGCTGCTGCGTTCGGCGGTCACCCGGCTGGCCGTGCGGATCGCGCTGGACAAGGGTGATCAGGCAACGGCCGTGTTCTCGGTCCCGGCCAGCCAGTTCCGCCAGTTCTTCATGAAGGATGAAGAGATGCCCGGCCTGATGGTCTTTGAAGGGCAGGGCAGCACCCGCTTGCTCAGCGAGCCCGACCCTGGCGTCAGTGCACTGTTGATGCGTCACATCGAAGAGCATGTGCGGCATGTCATGGATCCGCATGATCACGTCGGTCATTTCCACGAGGATGGCAGCTTCTTCATTGCCCAGACCATCGAGGGCCCCGAATGGGTGGTGGTGCTTACCTTCACCTGGCACGACGTGCTGGCCGGTTTGCAGGGCAATTTCACCACCGGGGCATTCTGGGGCCTGTTTGCGCTGCTCTTCGTCTGGGCTGCCACCTTGTACTTCGACCGTTGCGTGATCGGTCCGCTGCAGAAGAAGGCGCTGGCCATGGTCGAAAGCCGCCAGTTCAGCCAGACCATCATCGATACCCTGCCAGTCGGAATCGCCGTCTATGCGCCCGGTTCCGGCGAGGTGGTGCTGCGCAATGCGGTCGCGGCGCGAATGCTGGAACAGTCGGCGTTGCCCAGCGCTTCCTTCTATGCGCAGATCCTCACGGCGGTGCGGGTGGGAGACAATCTGCGCCAGGCCATGATCGAGGCCGAGCTGCCTCTGCGCGATGGCGCGGTCAGCCATCTGGGCGCGGTCTGGTCACGCACGCGCTTTTCCGGCCAGGATGTGCTGTTGCTGGGCATGATCGACCTCAACATGCAGAAGGCCCACGAAGCGCTCATGCGCGAAGCCAAGAGCATGGCCGACCGCGCCAACCAGGCCAAGTCCATGTTCCTGGCCCAGGTCAGCCACGAGATTCGTACCCCACTGCATGGCGCCATCGGGCATATGGAGTTGCTGGCGCGCGAGGATCTGCTGCCACCGCAGCGGCAGCGCATCGAACTGATACGCCATGCCTTCGACATGCTCATGGGTCTGGTCAACGACATCCTCGACATCACCAAGATCGAGTCACAATCCATCACGCTGGCCTCGGAGACCTTGCAGGTCAACGACTTGCTGGAACAGTGCGCACAACTGTTCGCTCCGTTGGCGCTGGACAAGGGACTGGCGTTGCGCTGCCTGCCCTCGGTGGAGCTGGAACAGCCCTTGCTCGGAGATTCCCGCCGACTCATGCAGATCCTGCACAATCTCGTGGGCAATGCCGTGAAGTTCACCGCCCGGGGCGCCGTCACGCTGTCGGTCCGGCCGTTGCGCCGCGAGCCTGCGCGCATGGTGCTGCGCTTCGAGGTCAGCGACACCGGTATCGGCGTCTCGACCGGTGCCCGCCAGCGCATCTTCAAGTCCTTGCAGCAGGCCGATGACAGCATCAGCCAGCGCTTCGGTGGAACCGGCCTGGGCTTGTCGTTGTGTCGCCGCCTGGCCGAGCTGATGGGTGGCGACATCACGCTCGACAGCGAGCTGGGCAAGGGCAGCGTCTTCGGTGCGCAAATCACCCTGTCGCTGCTCGATGCACGCCCCACACTGCCTGTCTTGCGCCCGCTGGCTGCTCAGATCGTGGTGCTGCATTGTCACGATGCGGACATGGCGGCCATGCTCCGTGACTATCTCACCAGCTGGGGTGCCGGGTACAGTGATGCGGCCGAGTCGTACGGGGCGGCGATCCATCTGGTCGCACCGGACTGCGTGGACGACTTCATCGCCAGCGCACCAAGCCGCTCCATGCAGGCCGTGCTGATCTGCCCTGATGCAGTCCCTCTCCCCAGCCTCGCCGCTGGCTGGCGGCAGGTCAGTGCCTTCGACCGGCAGACCTGGTTGCGCGCGCTGGCCAGACAGCCAGCAACGGCGGATGCACCGCCTGCCCCGCAGGTGGTGAGCGTAGCCAGCGGACTCGACGTGCTGGTGGTCGAGGATGACTATGTGAACCTGACCTTGATGCAGCAACAGTTGCAGACGCTGGGTTGTGCCTCCCCTCGTCTGGCACGCGATGGTCTGGAGGCGCTGGCGCAGTGGCAGATGCGTCCGGCCGATGTGCTCATCACCGACCTCGGCATCCCCGGTCTGGATGGCGTGGCGCTGGCCACCCGCGTGCGGGCGCAGCAGCCGCAGGCGCGCATCATCGCCACCACGGCGGCGGGTCCGGGCAGTCTGGCGCAATTGCCGGCAGCGCTGTTCGATGCTCTGCTCACCAAGCCAGCTTCGCTGCAACAGATGCAGGAGGTACTGGCGGGGCTGCTGAACACGGCGCCAGCGCCCCTGGCGCCCGCTGTGCAGGCGCTCCCGGGCGATCCGTTCGAGCGGGTATTGCGGGAGGCTTTCCGGCAGAGCTGGCCGCTGGAAAAGGACAAGCTGCAGCAGGCCATCGATAGCGCTGACCGTGAGCGTGTGGTGCGCATCCTGCATCGTCTGCAGGGCGGGCTGCAAGCCCTGGGATGGGATGCCCTCGCTGCGCGCAGCATCGCACTCCAGCAAGCCGTCACGGCAGGTGAGAGCACGGCGCTGGCGGCCTGCATGCAGTGGATGCAGGCCATCGAGGCTGCGACCTGAGTGCGGTCGACGGGTTACGGTTCGCTGCCCTGCACCGATATTTTCAGCGTGTCACGCTGCGCGTCTGCTTGGGCAATTCGCCGAAGCGCTCGCGATAGTAGGCCGAGAATCGCCCCAGATGGCCGAATCCGAATTCAAACGCGGTATCGGTGATGTTGGCGCCGGGATGCGTGAGCAGTCGTTCGCGCACGGCGTCGAGCCGGATATTGCGCAACAGGTCCATAGGCGCCACCCCATATTGCTGATGGCACAGCGCATTGAGCGCACGTACGCTCACGCCGGCCGCACCGGCCAGATCGGCCAGTGCCAGCGGCGCGCACAGGCGGCTGCGGATGTAGCGTTCCAGCATGTCCAGGCGCTGCAGCTTGCCTGCACCCACCAGGCTGTCTGCGGATTCGCTGGCCGCACGTTGACCGGCGGTGCAGGCATGTACGGGTTCGACCGTGCTGGTCAGTTGCGAGAGCAGGAATTGCGCAGCGCTGCGCTCGAAGTGCTGCACCCATTGCCCCTGTTCTGCCCCTTGAGCCGGCAAGGCCAGCACGCGCAGCAGTGATTGGATCAGCAAGTCCCAATAGGGGGCGGCCTGCTCCGGCAGCAGGAACACCGAGGGTACCTCCACAGGACCGCACTGGCCGATCGCGCGCAACTCCTCGAACAGTGCCAGCGGCACTTTCAGGATCAGTTGTTCGGAGCCTGCCTGCCACCACAGGCGCAGATTCCGTTTTGGTGCGATCAGCGCCGTCTGCCCCTGCGGGATGCACACCTTGCGGCCATCCGATTCGATCTCGGCACTGCCCGACAGGGTCATGTGTACCAGTGCGAAACCGTTGAAGGGGCGCGGACGCACGATCACCTCCGCGCCATACTTGAGCATGAAGATCTGCAACTGCTGGATCGCCGCCTTGAAGAGCACGGTATCGACATCGTCGCCCTTCCAGAACAGGTCATGTTCCGCCAGTTCATTGGCGACCTGGGCGTGACAGTCGACCTTGCGGGTGGAGTGAAAAACGCGGCGACGATACAAGGGCTCCAGACTGAGCGCGTGGACAGTGTTGAGCATGTTAACCTCTTAACGCGGCTCTTCCGCACGGGCCGGTGGCGGAAAAGCGGTGGTACCGGGTAGGGGTGCTGCTGCCTGCAGAGGGCGCGGGTGCCGGTCTGCCTTGCACCTTCATGGACGATGCGAACGGAGTGCGCGCTGTCTGCTTTCCCTCAGCCAGCGGCGGCTGCGTTCAGCCTCATGCAAGTGCAAGTTTCATGCCCGAGGTGGAAGGTCGTCGGCGGTGTGCAGGGCAAAGCGCGCCTGCGTGGGCGGGATGGATCATCTCGGTCTCCTCTACGGTCTTCTGGTCGGACC
Source organism: Herbaspirillum sp. FG34 (assembly GCF_057809315.1). Lineage (NCBI taxonomy): Bacteria > Pseudomonadati > Pseudomonadota > Betaproteobacteria > Burkholderiales > Oxalobacteraceae > Herbaspirillum > Herbaspirillum sp. FG34. The sequence continues at coordinate 172,744 of NZ_JBMDJS010000009.1, forward strand.
CTGCTGCCGTGGACGCGGGCCTCGTTGCTGTGGAGCACGGCTCTGCGGCCGGCTGATCGTCGATTCTATGCGGTCGGCGGATGAACGTACAATATCAGATCAGCATCATGGTATGCCTCGGAGGTAGTGTGGAACTGCGTCATCTCAAGTATTTCAATGCCGTCGCCAGCACGCTCAGTTTCAGCCGTGCAGCCGAACTGCTGCACATCGCCCAGCCGCCCCTGAGCCGGCAGATCCGCCAGCTGGAGGATCTCCTCGGCGCCGAGCTGATCGACCGTGCCTCGCGTCCGATTGCGCTTACCATGGCGGGCAAGTTTTTCTATGAACAGACCTTGCAGGTATTGTCCCGTCTGGAGCAGATCGAGGAAGGTACTCGCGTCATCGCCCGTGGCCAGCAGCACTGGTTCAACATCGGTTTCGTGCCCTCGGCGCTGTATGGCTTGCTGCCCGAGATGATCAAGCGTTTCCGCACCGATATGCCGGAAATTGAAATCGGATTTTCCGAGATCGTGACCATGGAACAGATCGAGGCGCTCAAGTCCGGACGTATCGATGTCGGCTTCGGACGCCTGCCCATCAGCGACCCTGACATCCTCTGCGAGACCATCGTGGAAGAGCCACTGGTGGCGGTGTTCCCGCTGGGCCATGCGCTGCAGGCGCGCAGCAAGGTGACGCTGGCGCAGCTGGCCGAGGAGCGCTTCATTCTCTATCCGGCAAGACCGCGTCCGAGTTATGCGGATCAGGTGCTGGAGCTTTTTTCCAGCCGCGCCCTGCGCCCGACCATCGTCAAGGAAGCCAATGAAATGCAGACGGCCATCGGCCTGGTGGCAGCGGGTGTCGGGGTCACGCTGGTGCCGCGTTCGGTGCAGGGGTTGCACCGTTCTGACGTGGTGTATCGACCCTTGTCCAACAAGGGGGTGTACTCACCGGTGATCATGAATTTCCGCGCCAATGATCGTTCGTTGTTGCTGGAAAAACTGCGGACGACCGCAGCAGAAATTGCACGGATGCAGGCAGAGCAATACCCCTGAACACCCTCGCGCAGTGCGCGCCAGGCAAGCTGCGCGGGCCATGCAGCTGCATGGCCCGTGGTCTTTCCGGTCAGCGCTGGATTACGCGGCCAGGCGCGGACGATTGATGTCGGCCTTGGGCAGGTCGTTCTGTTCCGGCAGCAGGTTGAAGTTGAATTCGATGGCATAGAAGGGCGCATCGACTTCGTGCTTGCGGATCTCGGCCGCATCGGTGACGTGCTTCAGTTCCGGCACCAGTCCCTCGCGGGTGGCGAAGGCGAAGTCATCCCACAGGTACGGATCGCCGGCGATGTTGATCTGCGTGGTCAGCTTGCGATAGCCCGGTACCGTGACGAAGAAGTGGATGTGCGCAGGACGGCTGCCGTGACGGCCCAGCTTGTTGAGCAGGCGGTCGGTGGCGCCACCCGGCGGCACGCTGTAGCCGACCGGTACGCGGCTGCGGAAGCGATAGCGGCCTTGGTCATCGGTGCGGATGGAACAGCGCAGGTTGAACGGGCTCTGCTCCGGATCGAAGAAGGAATAACGGCCCAGGTGGTTGGCGTGCCAGACTTCCACCAGCGCATTGGCCAGCGGCTTGCCGTGTTCGTCGAAGACCTGGCCCTGCATGAAGAGGGTATCGCCCGGCTGGGGATCCTTGTCCATGCGCGCAAAGCCCTTCTGCTCGGGTGCGCCCGACACGTACAGCGGTCCTTCGATGGTGCGCGGGGTGCCGCCCTGCACGCCGCGGCGGGCTTCGGCTTCATCCATGCGCAGGTCGAGGAAGTGCTCGAAACCCAGGCCGGCGGCGATCAGGCCGAACTCGCCCGACTTGCCGGCCGAGGTCAGATAATCCACGGCAGCCCAAAATTCTTCCGGCTGCACATCCAGGTCTTCAATCGTATAAAACATGTCGCGCACGAGGCGGTTGACGATGGTCTTGACACGCTGGTTGCCCTCCGCGAGTTCGGTGCTTTCGATTTTTTGCAGTACGGCGTCGATGGCTTTCTTGTCCACGTTGTCTCTCCTGTCTCTGGTTGGATATGTGTGGGGGTGGGTGCAGTCGGTCCGGGCCGATGGATCAGGCGACGGAGACCAGCGGGGTCTTGCGGTCGCGCCGCAGCGCGTTGACGCGATCTTCATCCAGGCTGATGCCCAGGCCGGGACCGCTCGGCAGTTCCAGGGCGAAGTCGCGGTAACGCAGCGGCGTGGCCAGGATTTCTTCGGTCAGCAGCAGCGGGCCGAACAGTTCGGTACCCCAGGCCAGCGTGCCGAAGGTGGCAAACAACTGGGCCGAGGCCATGGTGCCGATGGCGCCTTCCAGCATGGTGCCGCCATACAGCTCGACCTGGGCGGCAGCGGCGATGGCGGCCACCTGCTGCGCACCGGCCAGTCCACCGGACTGGTTGATCTTCACGGCGAACACATCGGCTGCGCCCACGCGGGCCAGTTGATAGGCATCCTGCGGGCCATGCAGGCTTTCATCGGCCATGATGGCGATACGGTTCTTCTGGCGCAGGCGATACAGGCCGTCGTGATTGGTGGCGGCAATGGGCTGTTCCACCAGGTCCACGCCGGCATCGGCCAGCATCTGCATGCCCAGCATGGCCTCGGTCTCGGTCCAGGCCTGGTTCACATCGACCCGCACGCTGCCGCGATCACCGAGGGCGCGCTTGATGGCGGCCACGTGGGCGCAATCCTGCTGCACGGTGCGCGCGCCGATCTTGAGCTTGAAGATGTTGTGGCGGCGCTGGGCCAGCATCTTCTCGGCCTCCTCGATGTCGCGCGCCGTGTCGCCGCTGGCCAGGGTCCAGGCGATGGGCAGGCTCTCGCGCACGCGGCCACCGAAGAGCGTGGACAGCGGCACGCCCAGGCGGCGCGCCAGTGCATCCGATAGCGCCGTCTCGATGGCGCATTTGGCGAAGCGGTTGCCTTGTACGTGCTCGGCAATGTGGTGCATGCGCGCGGCGACCTGGTTGGCATCGGCACCCAGCAGCAGCGGCGTGATGTAGGTGTCGATGTTGACCTTGATGCTTTCCGGGCTTTCTTCGCCATAGGCCAGGCCGCCGATGGTGGTGGCCTCGCCCCAGCCGGTCACGCCATCGTTGCCCGTGATGCGCACCAGCACCAGGGTCTGGCGGTGCATGGTGGTCATGGACAGGCGGTGCGGGCGGATGGTGGGGACGTCCAGTAGCAGAACCTCTACGGTTTCGATGGAGGTGGCGGGCAAGGTGGAATTCAAGATGCTGTCCGTGTAGAAAAAAGGGCGAAAGCTGACAAGTGCTGACTCGAACTGGATGATAGAAACAAAGCTGCCCGAATGTCCAAGACCGATTCAGGCATGCTGCATACCTTTTGGGTATAACGTCGCGGACTGCAAAAAACGGACAATACTGCCCTTCAACTATGCAAATGGCGGATATTCGTCCTTGTGCAGCCTGCCTAAGATGGCTCATCGTCCAGGTCCCGCCTGGACTCCAACGATGAGGACTTCGCATGAGCACATCCATCCAACTCGAACAGCAAGGCTATGCACCGCTGGTGCAATTCCCCCGCACCGATGGTGCGCGCACGCCCTACAAGGTATTCAGCTCCAAGGAAGTCTATGATCTGGAGCAGGAACGCATCTACCGTGGTCAGACCTGGAGCTTCCTGGCGCTGGAAGCCGAGATCCCCAACAACGGTGATTACAAAAGTACCTTCGTTGGCGATACCCCGGTGGTAGTCACCCGCACCGAAGATGGCACCCTGGCCGCCTGGGTCAACAAGTGCTCGCACCGTGGCGCCATCGTCTGCCGTACTCCGCGCGGCAATGCCAGTTCGCACAGCTGTGCTTATCACCAGTGGAGTTTCGATGCGCGCGGCAACCTGCTGGGCGTCCCCTTCCGCCGTGGCCAGAAGGGCGCCACCGGCATGGCCAAGGACTTCGATCCCAAGTGCCACGGCCTGCGCCAGTTGCGCGTGGACAGCTACAAGGGCCTGGTCTTCGCCACCTTCAGCGAGACCGTGGAATCGCTGCCGGACTACATCGGCGCCGAGATGCGCCCGTGGATCGACCGCATCTTCCACAAGCCCGTCGTCTACCTCGGTTGCACGCGCCAGTATTCCAAGTCGAACTGGAAGCTCTACCTGGAAAACGTCAAGGACCCGTATCACGCCAGCCTGCTGCACCTGTTCCACACCACCTTCAACATCTTCCGCGTGGGCATGAAGGCGCGCTCGCTGGCCGACAAGCATCACGGCCTGCACAGCATCATCACCGCCACCAAGAATGAAGTGGAGACGGCGGACGCCTACAAGCAGCAGGAGATCCGCTCCTTCGATGAGGGCTTCTCGCTGCAGGATCCGTCGGTGCTGGGCCAGATCAAGGAATTCGAGGAACTGACCACCAACCATATCCAGCCCATCTTCCCGCAGCTGGTGGTGCAGCAGATCCATAACACCCTGGTGGCGCGGCAGTTGCTGCCCAAGGGGCCGAGCAACTTCGAGCTGGTCTTCCACTTCTTCGGTTACGAGGATGACACCCCCGAGCTGCGCGCCCTGCGCATCAAGCAGGCCAACCTGGTGGGTCCGGCCGGCTACATCTCGATGGAAGACACCGAGGCCACCGAACTGGTACAGCGTGGTACCGCCCGCGATCCTGATCATTGCTCGGTGATCGACATGGCGCGCGACAACCCCGACCAGGAAGACACATTGATTACCGAAAGCCTGATCCGCAAGTTCTGGATGGGCTACCAGAAACTGATGGGCTTCCCGTCCATCGAGAAGGCATGAGCGAGGCAAAGCAGATGCAAAACATGGAACAGATGAGCTTGTGGTTCGAGCTGCACCAACTGCAGGAGCGCTATGTGCATGCGCTCGACAATGACCGACTGGAACAGTGGCCGGATTTCTTCACCGACGATTGCCTGTATGAAATCGTGCCGCGCGAGAACGCCGATGCCGGCCTGCCCATCGGCATCATCTATTGCGACAGCAAGAAGATGCTGCAGGATCGCGTGCTCTCGCTGCGCCACGCCAATATCTACGAGGCGCACACCTATCGCCACATGAGCTCGGGGCTGGTGTTCACGCAGAACGCCGACGGGTCGGTGGATGCGCAATCGAGCTACGTGGTGGTGCAGACCTTGCAGAACGGCGAGTCTTTCGTCTACCAGGCCGGCCGCTATGAGGACCGCGTGGTCAAGACCGAGGCAGGCTGGCGCTACGCCCGCCGCCGTGTGGTCTACGACACGCTGCGCGTGGCGACCCTCCTGGCTACCCCGATCTGAGGCGGCCATGAGCGAGTGGTTCGATGTCGGCCATGCCGATGATTTCGCCGAGGGCGAAGTGGCCGCAGCCCGCGCGGGCAGCCAGGCGGTGGCGGTGTTCCGCCTGGGTGAGGAAATCTTCGCGCTCAAGGACTTGTGTACCCACGGCAATGCCAAGCTCTCGGATGGTTACGTGGAGGACGGCTGTGTTGAATGTCCTCTGCATCAGGGCTTGTTCGATATCCGCAGTGGTGCGCCGCGCTGTGCGCCGGTGACCGAGGCGGTGCGCAGCTTCCCGGTGCGCGTGGTGGCAGGCCGGGTCGAGATCGGCGTGGGCGGGGAGGGCGAGGCCGCCCCAGCAGCGAGTACCGCACCGGCATTGCTGCAAGTGCAGGCCACGCTGGAAGGCATCACGCGCGCCGCCCCGGATGTGGCGATCCTGCGCCTGCGCTGTGCGGTACCCTTGTCCTATCGCGCTGGCCAATACATCGACCTGTTGCTCGAAGACGGCCAGCGCCGCAGCTATTCCATGGCGACTTATGCCCGGGACGGCAGTGACCTGCTGGAGCTGCATGTGCGCCACCTGCCCGGCGGACTCTTCACGGACCGCCTTTTCAACGGCATGCAGCCGGGGCAGCCGTTCTCGCTCGAAGGACCTGCCGGCAGCTTCTTCATGCGCGAGGGCAGGCAGCCGGTGATCCTCCTGGCCAGTGGCACAGGATTTGCTCCGGTCAAGGCACTGGTGGAAGAGGCCATCGCCACCGGCAGCACGCGTGCGATGCGTCTTTACTGGGGTGGCCGCCGTGCCGCCGACCTGTATCTGGATGCACTGTGCCGCGACTGGGCGGCGAGCCTGCCGTGGTTTGACTACGTGCCGGTACTCTCGGAGGCCGATGCCGCCAGCGGCTGGAACGGACGCACCGGCTTGGTCCACCAGGCCGTGATGCAGGATGTGCCGGCGATGCAGTCATATCAGGTCTATGCCTGTGGCGCGCCGGTCGTGGTAGAGTCAGCGCGGCGCGATTTTACGGCCAGCTGCGGCCTGCCCGGGACAGCTTTCTTTGCGGATGCCTTCGTCTCGAAAGCAGACCTGCGGAAATAGTTATTCCAGCCGGGGCGCGCAGTGAAATCCAGGTTTCACGCGCCGCTGCGTTTCCAGTTTCACACCGAATTCAAACCAAAGAATCTAGAGGGGAATCCAGGCATGAATCGACTCACGAAAGTGGCAGGTGCGGTAATGATGGCGATGGCGACGGGTGCAAGCCTGTCCGCGCAGGCGGCCGATGTGGTGAGGGTGGGTTTCCTGACCACCCTGAGCGGCCCGGCCAGTGCGCCCGGCGTGGATGAGCGCGAAGGCTTCATGCTGGCCATGAAGATGCTGGGCAACAAGCTCGGCGGCGTGCCTGCCGAAGTCATCGTGGTCGATGACCAGTTCAGCCCCGATGCCGCCAAGCAGGGCGCGGACCGTCTCATCAAGCGCGAGAAGGTCGATATCCTCAGTGGCTTCGTCTATTCCAACATCCTCTTGGCGGTGGCCCCGGCGGCCTTCGCCAGCAAGACCGTGGTGGTCAGTGCCAATGCCGGTCCTGCGCAACTGGCCGGTGCCGGCTGCAATCCCTATTTCTTCAGTGCCAGCTACCAGAACGATGCGGCTCATGAAGCGGCCGGCAAGCTGATGGCCGACAAGGGCTACCAGCGTGTGGCCATCATCGCTCCCAACTATCCGGCGGGCAAGGATGCCTCTGCTGGTTTCAAGCGTTTCCTGAAGAAGGATCCCGCGCTGGAACTCTTTCCCAAACTCGGCCAGCTTGATTTCGCCACCGAGATCGCGCAGTTGCGCGCGGCCAATATCGATGCCCTGTATTTCTTCCTGCCGGGCGGCATGGGCGTGAACTTCGTCAAGCAATACGCGGCCGCCGGCATGGATACGAAGATCGTGCGCGTGATGCCCGCCTATGACGCCGACCAGCAGATGCTCTCCAACGGCGACCTGATCGCGGGTGTGGCCAACACCGGCCAGTGGTCGGCCGACCTGCCCAATGAACAGAACCGCGCCTTCGTGGCGGCCTATGTCAAAGAGTATGGCCACCAGCCGTCGATGTTCGCCTCCCAGGCCTATGACGCGGCCATGCTGATCGACAGCGCCGTCAAGGCCATTGGTGGCAAGGTCGAGAATCGCGAGGCGCTGATTGCGGCCATCAAGGCGGCCAACTTCAAGTCGGTGCGCGGTGGCTTCAAGTTTGCGGCCAATCACTTCCCGATCCAGAATCAATATGCCCGGGTGGTGACCAAGGCGGCTGACGGCAAGTACGTCAACAACATGACGCAGACGCTCTTGCCCGATCACGTCGACGCCTATGTCGGTCAATGCAGGATGCCTTGAGGATGGTGCACCTTGGGTAATCTGATCTTCGAGCAGGTGCTCAACAGCCTGCAGTTCGGTGTCATGCTGTTCCTGATCGCATCGGGATTGACGCTGATCTTTGGCGTGATGAACTTCGTCAACCTGGCCCATGGCAGCTTCTTCATGATCGGCGCCTACGTGGCGGCGGTGGTGGCCGGGGCCAGCGGCTCGTTCTGGCTGGGCCTGCTGGTGGCCTTGCCAGTCACGGCGGCGCTGGGCTTCCTGCTGGAGTGGCTGGTGTTCCGGCGACTCTACAAGAAGGACCATATGGTCCACGTGCTGGCGACCTTCGCCTTCATCCTGATCTTCAATGATGGCGTGCGCATGATCTGGGGGCCGCAGCCATTGCCGCTGAACATGCCGCCGGCCTTCGCCGGTCCGGTCAATTTGTTCGGACTGCCCTATTCCAGCTATCGCCTGCTGGTGATGGCAGTGGGCGTGGTGGTAGCCGTGGCGCTGTATTTCCTCATCAACCGCACGCGCATCGGCATGTGGGTGCGCGCCGGGGCCAACAATCTGGAGATGGTCACAGCCATGGGCATCAACATCCGTCTGCTGTTCCGGCTGGTGTTCAGCTTCGGGCTGCTGCTGGCGGCGCTGGCCGGGATCATGCTGGGCCCGCTGGTGGCGGTGCAGGCCGGCATGGGAGATGACGTGCTGATCCTGGCCTTCGTGGTGGTGGTCATCGGCGGCATCGGTTCGGTGCCGGGCGCGGCCATCGGCGCACTCATCGTGGGCGTGGTCGATACGCTGGGACGCAGCCTGCTGCCGCAGCTCTTCGCGCTGTTCCTGAGCGCCGATGCAGCGGCCTCGGTCGGCCCCGCGCTGGGCTCGATGATGATCTACCTGGTGATGATCGCGGTGCTGTTCTGGCGCCCCAGTGGTCTGTTCCCTGCCCGTACCTGAGGAGTGTCATGCGGCGTCTTTTCGTTCCCCTGCTGATTGTCCTGGCGGTGCTGCTGCCACTGCTGGCGCAGGCCAGCGGCATGGAGTACTACATCGGCGTGCTCACCCGCATCCTGATCTTCGCGATGGTGGCGGCCAGCCTCAATTTCATTCTTGGCTACGGTGGCATGGTCAGCTTTGGTCATGCGGTGTTCTTCGGGCTGGGCGCGTATGTCACGGCCATCGCCAGTTTCCATGGCCTCACCAGCGCCTGGCTGATCTGGCTGCTGGCAGCGCTGGTGACGGCCCTCGTGGGCGTGGTGATTGGCGTGATCGCACTGCGCACACGGGCAGTGTATTTCATCATGATCACCATGGCGCTGGCGCAGTTGTTCTACTACTTCTTCGTCGGCTTCCGGTATTACGGCGGTGATGATGGCCTGCAGGTCGCGGCGCGCCCGTTGCTGGGTTTCGGGCTCGACATGAGCGGCGACAACGCCTTCTATTGGGTGGTGCTGGCCTGGCTGGTGGCCAGCCTGGTGCTGCTGCAGCGGCTCCTGGCCTCGCGCTTCGGTCTGGCCTTGAATGCGATCCGGCAGAATGAAAGGCGCGCCTTGGCCATCGGCTATCCGGCGCTGCGCTACAAGCTGGCAGCGTTCGTCATTGCAGCGGTCATTGCAGGACTGGCCGGCAGCCTCATCGGCATGAGCAATCTCTTTGCCAGCCCCAAGCTGTTGCACTGGTCGCAGTCCGGCATCCTGCTGGTGATGGTGGCGCTGGGCGGGGTCGGGTATTTCTACGGTGGCCTGCTGGGCGCGGCTGCTTTCCTGTTGCTGGAGGAAGTCTTGTCCACCCATTTTGAATACTGGCAGATCCATGTCGGCCTGATCCTCTTGCTGGTGGTCATGGTGGCACCGCGCGGCATCAGCTCGCTGGCCTCCATCGGCGAGACCCTGAAGAAGGAAGAGCAGCATGGTGCATGAACAGGCAGCGCCTGCCCTCGCGGTCAAGGGCCTGAAGAAGAACTACGGTGGTCTGGCGGCCACGCGTGATGTGGATCTGGAGATTGCGGCAGGACACGTCCACGCCATCATCGGCCCCAACGGCGCAGGCAAGACGACCTTGCTGTCGCTGCTGTCCGGTGCACTGGCCGCCGATGCTGGCGAGGTCTATCTGTTCGGCCAGCCCGTGCATGTTCATGCCGAACAGGCGCGCGTGGCAGCGGGATTGGTGCGCTCGTTCCAGATCACCAGCGTGTTCGATGAACTGAGCGTGCTGGAGAACCTGCAGGTGGCGGTGCAGCGCGGACAGCATCGCAGCTATGGTTTCTTCCATGCCAGCGCCGCTGATCGGGCGGTCCGCGAGGCGGCGATGACGGTGGCGCGGCGCGTGGGACTGGAGCAGGTGGCGCATCAGTTGTCGTCGCAACTGTCGCATGGTGCGCGGCGGCGGCTGGATGTGGGCCTGGCCATCGCCTGCGGTCCGCGTGTGCTGTTGATGGATGAACCGATGGCCGGCATGGGGCATGAGGAGTCCGGCGACATGATCGCGCTGATCCAGTCCCTCAAGCAGGAGCTGACGGTGGTGCTGGTGGAACATGACATGGAGGCCGTCTTCGCCCTGGCCGACCGCATGACGGTGTTGGTGCAGGGCGCGGTGCTGGCCACTGGCAGCGTGGAGGAGATTCGCGCCAATGCCGAGGTCAAGCTGGCCTACCTGGGCGAGGAGGAAACGCCATGAGCGCATTGCTGGAAGTGGAAGGGCTGACCGGGGGCTATGGCGCGAGCCAGGTGCTGTTCGGGATCGACATGCAGGTCAGGGAAGGCGAGGTGGTGACGCTGCTCGGTCGCAATGGCATGGGCAAGACCACCACGCTGCGCACCATCCTCGGATTGAATCGTCCGACCGGCGGCGTGGTGCGCTTTCGGGGGGAAGCCATCCACACTGCCAGTGCCGACGCCATCGCCCGGCGCGGTATTGCCATCGTGCCGGAGGGGCGGCAGATCTTCAGGAACCTGAGCGTGGAAGAAAATCTTTCCGCCTTCGCGGCGCGCCGTAATGGCCGCGACAATCCCTGGACGCTGGAAAAGATTTATCAACAGTTCCCGCGCCTGAAGGAACGTCGCCACAATGGCGGCGGCCAGCTCTCGGGCGGCGAGCAGCAGATGCTGGCCATCGGCCGTGCACTGATGACCAATCCGCATCTGCTGATCCTCGATGAAGCCACCGAAGGCCTGGCACCGCTGGTACGGGAAGAAATCTGGGCTTGCCTGAAAGCCTTGCGCGAGTATGGGCTGACCATCATCGTCATCGACAAGTACATCAAGCGTCTGATCGGCTTTGCTGACCGGCACACCATCCTCGAAAAGGGCAAGGTGGTCTGGCAGGGGGATTCGGCGCAGCTGTCGGTACAGACGGAATTGTGGGATCAGTATCTGAGCGTGTAGGACGCTTGTTGCGCGGATATTGATCCATTAACGCAGGTTTAATGCTGTTGCAAACAGCGTTAAGGAAAACTGAATGCTCCCCAATCAAGTCAAGACGGACGCTCGCCGCGTTGTTTGTCCCATCGCCGAGTGCGAAGCGGGTTACAACCTCAAGGCGGCCTTTCCGGATTTTCCGCAGGTGCTGCAGCAGTGGCAGCAGGCGACCGCCGCCATTGCCAATATCTTGCTGACCGAGTCCGACATCGCCTACGGTGATGCACCGCTGCAGCGTTTCGATTTCTATCGGGCGGCAGGGGCGCAGCGGCCCTTGCTGGTCTTCATTCACGGTGGCTACTGGCAGGGTGGCGACAAGCGCGATATCGGTTTCATCGCCACGCCCTATGTCGAGGCGGGCATCAGTGTGGCGGTGATCAATTATTCGCTGGCGCCGCAATCGCGCATCGAGGACATGGTGGCGGAGGTGCGGGTGTTTCTTGCCACCCTTGCGCAGCAGGCGGATCGACTGGGCATCGACCTCAACCGCATCGCGCTGATGGGGCATTCGGCAGGCGGTCATCTGGCGGCCTTCGTTGCCGCGCAGGCGGGCGCGTTGCCGGTGCAGGCCGTATTTGCCATCAGTGGCGTGTTCGATCTGGTGCCGCTGATTCCGACTTCACTGAACAAGGCGCTCACGCTGGATGAGCCGCGGGCGGATGCGCTCTCGCCGGTGCTGCAGGCCGGGCCCGCGGGTACGCGCGTGCATACCATCATCGGTGAACTGGAGACTGAGCAGTTTCACCTGCAGGCGGCCGTGATGGCCAATTGCTGGCCGCAGGTGGTGGCGCATCACGTGGTGCCGCAGACGCATCACTACACCGTGCTGTTCCCTCTGGCTGATGGAGACAGTCCGGTGTGCCGTGCCGTGATCGCGGAGATCCTGCGCTAAGGCTGCCGCCGCGTCATACCCCGCCATTGCCCGGCAGACGCCCCACGCGCCCGCCGGAGCAGGGCGTCCCGACGCTCGATTGACTCCGTCCCGCTCGGAACGTTGTCCCCACATCTCCCCGGTCACATTCCCCCTGCACCTCCTCCCTCTCCGATGGAGCAAGGCTGGCCCCAGCCTTCCTGTCTCATTTTGGCTCAGCCGGGCATAGTAACTTGCATAATGATAGTTGATTGCGTATAGTAACTTTCAAAATAGAAGTTACATATTCCGAAGGACGTTGCCGCTGCTCATTGATGGGCCGCGTCACTTGGCAATGCTTCCCGCGCCGCCGTTATTTTTTTCTTTCATCGATCTTTGCAAGGAGCTGTGCCATGGCGACACCTACCTCACCCGATCCCGCACCCCAGGCGGTCCGCAAGCCCATGGCGGGTCGGCTGCATGTGGGGTTGGCCGTAGGGGCGGCGGCAGCCATCGTGCTGATCTTCTATGGATGGCATTGGTGGCAGCACGGGCGCTTCATGGAGGACACTGACGACGCCTATGTGGGCGGCGACATCACCGTCATCAGTGCCAAGGTACCGGGCTACATCGCGGCCGTACAGGTGACCGACAACCAGTTCGTGCACGCCGGAGACCTGCTGGCCAAACTCGACGACAGCGACTACCGCGCCGCCCTGGCGCGTGCCGAAGGCGGGGTGGCGGCACGGCAGGCCGAGATCGCCAACCTGGAGGCCACGCGCGCAGTGCAGACCGCCCTGATCGCGCAAGCCCGTGCCGGGGTCGACGCCAGCCAGGCCGAGCTGGTGCGGGCACAGGACGATGACCGTCGCTTCGAGCGTCTGGTCGACCGCGCAGCCGTTTCGGTGCGGAGTGCCCAGAAAGCTGCGGCCGATTTCCGCCAGGCCGCTGCCAACAGCCAGAAGGCGCAGGCTGGCCTGGCCGTGGCGACGCGCCAGCTGGAAGTGATCCAGACCCGGCGCCAGCAGGCCGAGGCCGGACTGGCCCAGGCCCGGGCCGAGCGGGAAGCGGCGCAACTGAACCTGCGCTATACCGAATTGCGCGCGCCCATCGATGGCGTGGTCGGCAATCGCCGCGCCCGCACCGGGGCTTATGCCGCCACGGCCAGCCAGTTGATGGTGATCGTGCCGGCGCGCGGACTGTGGATCGATGCCAATTTCAAGGAAAGCCAGTTGGCCGGGATCCGTCCCGGCAATCCCGCCACGGTCGAGGCCGATGCGATTCCCGGCCGTGTCTTCCATGGTCATGTAGCCAGCGTGGCGCCGGCCACCGGCGCGCAGTTCAGTGTCCTGCCGCCGGAAAACGCCACCGGCAACTTCACCAAGATCGTCCAGCGGGTGCCGGTGCGCATCCTGCTCGATAGCGCGGACGGCGTGCTCGACGCCTTGCGACCCGGGCTGTCGGTGGTGGCCAGGGTGGACCGCCGGGGCCAGGGTTCATGAACGCGGCCAGTGCAGCGGCGGCGCGGCTGATCCAGCCGTCGCAGATGAGCACGTCCTCCAAGGTGTTCGCCTTTGGCGTGATGTGCATCGGCATGTTCGTGGCCTTGCTGGATATCCAGATCGTGTCGGCTTCGTTGCGCGACATCGGCGGCGGGCTCTCGGCCGGCAATGATGAGACGACCTGGGTGCAGACCAGCTACCTGATCGCCGAGATCATCGTCATCCCGCTCTCGGGATGGTTGACGCGCACCATGTCCACGCGCTGGCTGTTCGCTTTCTCGGCGGCCGGTTTCACCCTCACCAGCCTGCTGTGCGGCCTGGCGTGGAATATCCAGAGCATGATCGTGTTCCGGGCCCTGCAGGGTTTCCTGGGCGGCTCGATGATTCCTACCGTGTTCACCACGGCCTTCGCTTTTTTCGACAACAAGCAGCGCGTGATCGCCGCCTCCACCATCGGTGCCATCGCCTCGCTGGCACCGACGCTGGGCCCCACCGTCGGCGGCTGGATTACCGACCACTACAGCTGGCACTGGCTATTTTTCATCAACCTGTTGCCGGGCATCTTCATCACGCTCACCGTCCCGCGCCTGGTGCGCATCGACCTGCCGGACTGGTCGCTGTTCCGGCGCGCCGACTATCCGGGCATCCTGCTCATGTCGCTCTTCCTCGGTTGCCTGGAATACACGCTGGAAGAAGGTCCGCGCTGGGACTGGATGAGCGATCCGGCGATCGCCACCACTGCCTGGGTAGCGGGAGTTTCGGGCGTGCTCTTCGTCTGGCGCAGCCTCAGTGCGGCCGAACCGGTGGTGGACCTGCGGGCGCTGAAGGAACGCAATTTTGCGCTGGGATGTTTCTTTTCCTTCGTCACCGGCATCGGCATCTTTGCCACCATCTACCTCACGCCGCTGTTCCTGGGCCGGGTGCGTGGCTTCAGTGCGCTGCAGATCGGGCTGGCGGTGTTTTCCACCGGGCTGTTCCAGATCATGTCCATCCCGCTCTATGCCTGGCTCACGCGCCACCTTGACCTGCGCTGGATCATGATGATCGGCCTGGCCCTGTTCACGCTGTCGATGTGGCAGTTCGTTCCCATCACGCATGACTGGGGCTGGGCCCAGCTGCTGCTACCGCAAGCCCTGCGCGGCGTTGCCCAGCAACTGGCGGTGCCGCCGACGGTGACGCTGACCCTGGGCAGCCTGGCCCCGGCGCGGCTGAAGTTCGCTTCGGGGCTGTTCAACCTGATGCGCAACCTGGGGGGCGCCATCGGTATCGCCCTGTGCGCCACCATCCTCAATGACCGGACCAACCTGCACTTCATGCGGTTGGCCGAGCACCTCAACGGCGTCAATGAGGCCATGCTGCAATGGCAGGGTATATTGGCTGGCGACCTCGCGTCCCAACTGGGCGATGTCCTAGCGGGCCAGGCGGCGGCCTTGCGGCAGCTGTGGCAGCTTACCTATCGCGAGGCATTGACAATGACCTTTGCCGATGCTTTCCTCGCCGTGGGCTGCTGTTTCGTGATCGCTACACTGATGGTGCCGTTCATGCGCAAGGTGGCGCCGCCCAAGGCACCCTCGGCCGATGCGCATTGAGCTTCATGCAGATCTTGGGCGTGGCACAATGCGGGGCCTCCTGCGGGGCCGGCCGAAAAGCTTGGCGGGCCGGGCGGCAGACGATGGTAGAGCCAAGCAATGGAGAGCAAGACATGCAGCGCAAGCGTTTTGATGACATGCAGTGCCCGATCGCCCGCTCGCTGGATCGCGTGGGCGAGTGGTGGAGCATCCTGATCTTGCGTGACGCTTTCTACGGGCTCACGCGCTTTGATGAATTCCAGAAGCACCTGGAGATTGCGCCCAACATCCTCACGCGCCGCCTGGCGGGGCTGGTGGAAGAGGGCTTGCTGGAGAAGGTGCTGTATTCGGAACGGCCTCCCCGTTACGAATACCACCTCACGCCGCGCGGCCGGGATTTCCGGCCGGTGCTGCTGGCTCTGCTGCAGTGGGGTAACAGCCATTTCGCGCCGGAAGGGCAGAGCGTGATCCTGACCGATATCGAGACCGGCAAGCAGGCCATCCCGCTGATGGTGGATGCCGAGACCGGCAAGCCCATCACGGCGGCCACGCACATCATCGCTGAAGGTCCGGCCGCCGGCGAGAAGATCCGGCGCCATATTGCCGAGCTGGTGGCCCGGCGTACCGGCAAGCCGGCCTGAGCCGGCCTCAGGCCGAGGTAGTGGTGCTATGCGTGGATGAATCTCATGCTGGCAGCGCTTTGAAGATGAGGTCTGCGAGTTCTTCCGCTTTTTTGTAGTTGGTAGCGTAGAGCGTGTAAAACGCATTGAGGCACGCACTGAACTGGTGTGTAGGGCTGCGCATGCTGTCTATTTTCTTTGCAGCCCGATCTTTCTTTATCTGGTTGGCATTGCTGTTGAATATCTCCAGCGCATCCCAGAGATTGGTGATTTCTTCCGAGCGGCGCAGAACCAGATCTTCATGATTGAGCTGGAAGAAGGCAATGTTGGTGACGGCGCGTTCGTGCTTTGGTCCCGAAGGATACCTGGCTTGGGCCAAGGGACCGTCGAAGGTGATGAGGTCTTCCGGATCGTCCGGATCCACTGATGCGATCGGATAGCACAGCAAGGGCAGCTCACTTCGCATCTGCTCGGGAAATCCGCCGTCGACGTTGCGCTTTCCCCGCACCGGGAAGTAATTGGACTTCAGGGTCGAATTGCAGCGGGTGCAGGCGATGGCATAGTTGTGCGGGTGATACGCCAGCAGGTAATAGCCCTTTTTGCTGTCCGCGCCGAGTGGCCAGGTGTCCGGAAAATCCTTCCAGTATTCGACCTTGCGGTCGGGCCAGCGCTTGACACTGCTCTTGGGGCGGTAGTGCTCGACCTCATGCACCTTGCTGGCCAGCATGGCGCCTTGCAGCTTGGTTTCGCAATAGGCGCATTTTTCATGCTGGAGCGTGATGTAGACCTGCTTGATCTGGCCCCAGAACTCGGTGCCGCCGGTATAGTCGCCTGTCGCTGCGTAATCCTTGGTGCGCGCTTCTGCCCTCGAGATCCAGGTTGCATTCCTGGCGTTGATGAGGGCGAGCAGATCCTCTGATGCGATAGGGTAGCGGATCATGCCTCACCCCTTGCGCTTGGCCGTGGCGCGTGTCGAACGTGCCGATCCCGTTGTCTTCCCGGAGGTGGCTGCCGCTTTCGGTGCGCCCTGTGCCAGTAGCCTGAGATAGCTGGCCGATGCGCCCTTGGTGCCGGAGGCGGCCGCGCGCGCAAGCTGTGCGAGCTGTTCGGCTGTCTCGGGAGCCCGTGTGCTTTGCAGGCCGAAGTAGGGCGAGAGCAGGATTTGTTCAGCACTGCGGCCATGGACCCTGTCAGCGGATTGCGTCACCTCGACGGCATTGTTTTCCGCCCTGAGCGTGAACAGGTTGCCAGCTTCAAGCGAGCCCACTACCAGCGGACTATGTGTGGTCACGATGAACTGCACATTGGGCAGAGCCTCGGCCAAGGTTGGTACGACCACCTTTTGCCATTCCGGATGCAGGTGGAGATCGATTTCGTCGATCAGGACCACACCGTGCATGTCGCGTAGCATCAAGCCCTTGCCGATGCCCATGCATACATGGAAAAGCATGTCGCCAATCCATCCGACATAGGCCTTGTAGCCGTCCGAGAGCGCGCGAAACGGCAGGGCCACGCCATTCATTTCGAAGAGATGCTCGCGCGTGGCGGAAACCTTGGTGGATTTTGCCTGCATGCGGCAGGCATCGGGCAGCAAGCGGTTGATCAGGTTGACGACCTGTTTGTAACGTCCCTTGTTGGCATCTTCGTACTGTGGCAGCCAGTACGACAGCGGCACCAGGCTGACGTGGTCCTCGAACAAGCTTGCCACGCGTTCATACTTGCGCTGGCGCGACTTCAAGCGTGCGCTTTCATCCACGCGCGAGGACGCCTCGACGCGTCTTGTCGCGCCGTAGCCCGCGACGAAAAATGCAGGGTCGGATTCTTCGAACTGTGCTGCCATCAGTTTTTTTTCCATCCCTTTCGGCGACACCTCGCAGGACAGGATCTCCGCCGATCCGACGGCACGGATTTCAGAGGTCAGCTTGATGGCTGTCGAGCGCGACCTTGAGGTCACGGTCAATTCATCCGGGCCGAGAATGACGTCTGCCTCGATCTGGGCGTGATCGGAAAGCCTGGGGCGCTTCGTGGAGCGAACGGGCTGCGTCCACCCGTCAGGTCGGCGGATGAGGCCGTCGGCAACGAAGCCGGACGAAGTGCTGAGCAAGGGACCGAGGGTGGACAATGCCGCCGCGCGCAAGATAGAGGTCTTGCCGAAGCCGTTGCCACCGAGAATGACGTTGACGTTGGGATATTTCAGCCCGGTATCGCCTGGCTTGTTCAGTGCTAAGGTGGCAGATGATATCGAGCGCAGATTCTTGATCGTCAGGGACTTGATATGCATGGGGGCTCCAAGGCACAACCGGGTCGTCAATGGAGTGCCATTGTCGGTGATCGCTAGCCGATAGTCCACTTCCGTGTCGCCCCCGCGCAGGCGGAAAGCCGGTGTCTTGCGCAGCTTGGCGGTGCGGGTCGGCGGGTGGCGTCCCCAGGCCCCTGCCTTGGCAGGGGCGACAGGAACTTACTTCGCCGAGAGCATGCGCTCTACATACCGCGCAATCAGGTCAATCTCCAGATTGACCTTGCTGCCCGCCTTCAGGTGCTTGAGGGTGGTCACTTCCACGGTATGCGGAATCAGGTTGATGGAGAAGCGACAGGCGTCGGCCAGGTCTTCCACGCGGTTGACCGTCAGCGATACGCCATTGACCACGATCGACCCTTTGTAGGCCAGGTACTTGCCCAGGACCTTGGGCGCATCGACGATCAGCTCGCGCGATTCGCCCACCGGCTCGAAGGAATGCACCTGCCCCAGGCCATCGACGTGGCCGGAGACCAGGTGGCCACCGAGGCGCTCGGCCAGGGTCAGGGCCTTTTCCAGGTTGACTTCGCCGGGAACGTCCAGCCCTGCCGTCAGGCGCAGGCTTTCACGGGAGACATCGACGGTGAAGCCGCGCTCGGTCTTCTCCACCACGGTCATGCAGGCGCCATTGAGCGCAATCGAATCACCCAGGCCGACATCGGCCATGGGCAGGGCGCCCGCATCGATGGTCAGCCGAACACCGGCCTCGGGGCCAGCTGCCAAGGGGGTCACGGAGGTGATGGTGCCGACGGCGGCAACGATTCCTGTAAACATGATTCAGTCCTGATACAAAAAATCTGAAATAAAAAGCAAAAAATCACTTACGCGAAACGGGCAAGGATACGCAAATCCGGCCCGACCTGCTTGACCTCGTGGAAGTGGATGCCGATCTTGCCCGACAGGTCTTCCAGCGGCGGCAGCTCGAACATGTTGCGGCCATCGCCGATCAGGGCCGGGGCCAGGTAGACCAGCAGTTCATCCACGCAGCCTTCGCGGATCAGGGCGCCGTTGAGCTTGGCGCCGGCTTCCACATGCAGTTCATTGATCTGCCGCTGCCCCAGTTCGCGCACCAGGCCGGGCAGGTCGACCTTGCCCTCGGCGTTGGCCAGCAGGATCACCTCGGCGCCTTCGGCTTCGAGGGCGGCGCGTTTCTCGCGGTCATCGGTGGCCGTGAAGACCCAGGTATTGCCACCCTGGATGACGCGCGCCTCGGGCGAGACGATCAGCTTGCTGTCGACCACGATGCGGCGCGGCTGGCGCGGGGTGTCGATGGCGCGTACGGTCAGTTGAGCATCGTCTTTCTGGATGGTGCCGATGCCGGCCAGGATGGCGCAGGCGCGGGCGCGCCAGATGTGGCCATCATCGCGGGCGGCCTGGCTGGTGATCCACTGGCTCACGCCATTGTGCAGGGCGGTCTTGCCATCCAGACTGGCGGCGCTCTTCATGCGCACCCAGGGGCGGCCGGTGCGCATGCGATGCAGGAAGCCGATGTTGATCTCGCGCGCCTCTTCTTCCAGCAGGCCGCAGGCCACCTCGATGCCGGCCGCCTGCAGGCGGGCCAGGCCCTGTCCGGCTACCAGCGGATTGGGATCGGCGATGGCCGCCACCACGCGCGCCACGCCGGCACGAATGAGTGCATCGGCGCAAGGCGGGGTGCGGCCGAAATGGCTGCAGGGTTCCAGCGTGACATAGACGGTAGCGCCGCGTACGTCAGCACCGCGCGCGGCGGCGTCGGCCATGGCCTGGATCTCGGCATGGTGACCGCCGGGCGGCTGGGTGAAGCCGGCGCCGATGATGCGCCGCTCCTTGACGATGACGCAGCCCACGCGCGGGTTGGGCGTGGTGTCGAGCATGCCGAAGCCGGCCTGCAGCAAGGCCAGCGCCATGGCTTGCTGGTCATTCTCGATATCGAACTGGTAGAGCGGGTCGGCGGTGGAAGTCATGGTGAGCAAAAAAGAAAAAGGCTGCAGGGCCTGCCACGGGCGAGGCCGGATGCCCGTCAATATACACGGCTTTGCGCGATCATCCGCAAGGCTGTCTGCGCCTGCTTCACTCGGTGGCGGCCTGGCTGCACTCGATGTCGATCACCGGATTGCAGATCCGTACCCGACCCAGGAAATTGATCACCACGGCGCGTGAATTCACGCCGCCGCTGAAATACCAGGTGCCGCGCGTGACCGGCTGGCCGTCCGGTTGATAGGCCACCAGCTCGCCGCCGACGGTATAGGCCACGGCGATGCCGGCGTCCAGGGCGGAATGGCGAGCCACCGCCTGTTGGCCGACCTGGATCTCCCATCCGCTTTGCCAGTCGCGTCCGTCACGCGGACGCATCTCGGCGCGGCGACCGGCGCGCAGGGCCTCCGAGCGGGTCAGTTGCACGGCGTGGAAGAAATCGCTGCCGGCGGCGGCCAGTTGGTGTTCGCTGGCCAAGTGTCGCAAAGTCGGCAGGCCGACCCCCAGCACCAGGGCGGCAATGAGCAAGGTCACCATCAGCTCGATGAGCGTAAATCCTGTTGCACGCATGGAGTCACCAACACTCCTTGCCGTCAGCGCGGCGGTTGCCCCGGCTGTCGGCCTGCAGCACGCCGCACTGACGATCCTCATAGCCGCTGTTGACGCCACTGCCTCCGGGCGTGGCCGTGACCAGCACGCAGCTGGAGAGATCCTCTTCCTCGCAGGCTCTTGCCGACAGAGCATAGGCGCTGGTCTGCGGGGTGGCACCGGAATACCACTTGAATCCCTGCGCCGCGTTGCCCGGCTGGAATGCCCGGTAGCGGTGCTGGTAGGCATGGTGGCGTTCCTGTTGCAGCAGCACGTGCAGAATGGCGGCGCGTCCTTCGGCGCGGCCGGCTTTCTGGACGATATGGCGGTAGCCATTCCAGCCCAGTGCGGCCAGCAGGATGACGATGGCCAGGCTGACCAGGATTTCCAGCAGGGTGAAGCCGCGTGGCGGCAAGGGAGGGGCGAGCAGGGGGACAGACATGTTCATTCCGTAAAAGTCAGATAGAGAGGACGCCAGGCCCGCAGCGGACAACTGGCAGGAGCGCTGGCCGGACGGGCTGGCAAACGCACCAGTGCCTGCAGGGCCAGGATGGCGCCATGCCGGCCATAGCCGACGGCACTGAGACGATAGAGCGGGGTGGACGCCTGTTCCTGTGCAAGCCGGCCCGCAGTCTTGTGGTCCACCGGTGCCAGCCGTTCGATCAGATAGCGCGGTATCGGTACGCCGGGCAGGGCGCGGAACTGGCGTCCGGTGAATTGCCCGTAGGTAGCCGAGATTGCCCGGGCGCCGTGCAGCTGGGCCGGCTCCCAGCCGGCATGTTCGGGCTGGCCGACGCACAGGCCGGCGCCGGCGGCATCGGTGCGGCAGGCGCGCGCCGCGCCAAACTCCTCGGGATCGATGTGGCGGTGGTAGCGCAGGTCATCGCAGGCATCCTCCAGCGCCGCCTGGGCCGCCAGTCTGGCCTGGGCATGTTCGCGATGATTGCGCGCGCCGCGTTCCTCCAGCAGGAGCAGCGAGGTGGTGGCCACACCCAGCAGCATGATCACGCTCAGCAGCATGAGCGTGATCATCAGGGTGGCACCGTGCTGATGGTCGGGACGCGTCGCAATCTTCATTGGCGGAGCTCCGCAATCACCAGGTTGCGCAACATCACGGTGCCCTGGAACACCGCACGGCGCCGCTGTTCCTGGCCCGATTCGATGACGCGCCAGGCGGGATCGGAGCGGCGCGCGGGGAGGAAGAGGTCGTAAGCGCGCGCCTCGCTATCCTGCGGCGCAGGGCGTCGCTGCAGACCGCGCACCAGCAGCGCGATACGCACCAGCACCACGCGGTTCCAGGCATCGGCAGGCATGGATGAGGCGTCCAGCCAGCGGTCGGGACGTCCATCGTCGTCGCTGTCGATGGCGTAGCGCAACTGCATGGCTTCCACGCCACGGGCGATGGCATCGGAGGTCCAGGCACCGTTCTTGCCCTGGTAGCGGCAGCGCAGCTCGGGTTCATCGCCGGTGCCGGGGGCGATGAAATAGATGACCCAGTGGCGTGCGGCTTCTTCAAGCGGCTTCACCGGGGCCGGCGCGCCGCTGCAATGGCTGAGCTGGGCATGGCTGCCGCGCGGGGCGCCGAAGAAGCCCAGCATCAGCAGGTCGCTGCGGTTGACGCCATCGCCGGTACTGCTGCCGAAGCGTCCTGCGGCCGGATCGAGTGCATCGGCCTGGCGGCTGTCATCCAGGCCGCGCAGGCCGGCCAGCAGGGCCGGCGGCGCGCCCTCGGGGAGACTCTCCACAGGCAGGTGGCCAGCCTGGCGCAACACCTGCTGCAGGTGATCCAGGGCCACCCGGCCAGTCTCCTCGACGCGTCCGGCGTCATCCATCTCCTGATAGGCTGTGCGCGCCTGCTGCAGCAGGGTGCCGGCAACCAGCACCACCAGCAGGCCGACGGCCAGCGCGATCATCAGTTCGACCAGCGTCAGCCCGGCTTCCTGCAGGCGCCGCATTCGGATCGGGAGGGACAGACGGGACAGCATCGTCAATGTCCCAGGGTCAGGCTCAACAGCGGTGTCGTGCCACCGGCAGCGGGACTGCCCGTAGCGAGGCGGCGCCAGGCCATTTTCAGGACCACCGGACTGTGCTCCAGTGCGTCGCAGCGCCAGTCTTCCGGCGCTGCGCGCTGGCCGTCACGGCAGACCGTGACACGGACATGGGGGAAGTCGCGTACCAGCCTGCCACTCCAGTCGGCCAGGCTGACCAGGGCGAAATCAGTCGGGCTGCAGGCGGCCTGTTCGCAATCGGCAGGGGCGCTGAGCGGTTTGCCGGTGGTGAGCGAAAACAGTAGCGTATCGGATGGGGCGGTGCCAGCCGGCAAGGCCGCGCGTAGTTCGGCCAGTTCTTGCGCCATCAGCGTGGCGCGCGCATGCAGGCTGCTGTCGCGGCTGCTGCGCAACGCATGCAGTTGCAGCATGGCGATGGCCAGGGCACCAGTGCCGATGACCAGCATGGCCACCAGTACTTCCATCATCGAAAAACCACGGGAGCGACCACGCATGGGAAATCCTGCAAGGGAAAGCCCGCGAGTCTAGGGAAAAAGGAAACGCCGCTCCAGCAAAAGCCCGAATCAGTCTGCCGCCATCGAAAACTTCAGAAGGAAGAGCCCGGTTGCTTGAGGAATTCGACTTCCTCCGGCGTGCTGTCACGCCCCAGGATGCGATTGCGATGCGGGAAGCGACCGAAACGTTTGATCACGGCATGGTGACGTCGCGCATAGTCGGCATAACCGTCAAAGCTCGGCCTGTCCTCGCCGCTGGCGGCCTTGGCCAGGCTGCCCATGAGTTGCACCACATACTCCTGGTCGTCCAGGTCTTCGGCATGTTCCAGCGGCAGGTAGACGAAGACCCGGGCCAGCGGCGGCAAGGCGGCGTCCAGTCCCATGGCCAGCGCCAGGTGGCTGCACTGGCGCGCCAGCGCATCGAAGGCGAAGGCCTGGGGGGTATCGCGGTAGATATTGCGCGGCATCTGGTCCAGCAACAGGATCAGGGCCAGCATGCTGCGCGGGGATTCGGTCCAGTCGTCGAGCTGGTTGGCGGCTGCCTGCTGCACCAGCGGTTCGAAGCGGGTGCGGCATTGGGCGTCGATGTCGGGGTTCTTGCTCCACCAGAGCTTCTTCTGGCGTTCGGCCACCTGATGCGCGGGGAGCTGCTCCCACTCGGGACCGAACCAGAAGTCCAGTAGCGCGTCGACGCCGGCGTGCGGGCTCATTCGGCCAGCACCGTGATCTGCACGTCGCCCAGCGTGACTTTCTGGCCGGCGGTGATCTTGCAGGTCTTGCGGGTTTCCGGCTTGCCGTCGACCTTGACCTGGCCGTCGGCTACCAGCTGCTTGCCGGCGCCGCCGCTGTCGCACAGGCCGCAGAGTTTGAGCAATTGGTTGAGCTCGACGTAGGGATGGCCTTGCAGCGGGAAGGTGATCTTTTGCATGTTTTCTCTCGGAAATGCCGCCCGCATCAGGCGCGGGGGGAGCGGTACGGTACGCCGCTCAGGGCGTTTTGTCCAGACCGTGTTCCACAGCATACACGGCAATCTGCACGCGGCTGCTCAGGTTGAGCTTCTTGAGGATGTTTTGGACATGAATCTTCACTGTACTTTCGGCCACGTCCAGGCTGCGGGCGATCTCCTTGTTGCTCTGGCCCCGTGCGACGCAGCGCATGGTGTCACGTTCGCGCGCGGTCAACTTTTCCTTCATATCGCCTGAAACCGCCGGTCTGGCGGCCCGGAACTGCATCACCAGCTTGGCCGTCATCGCCTCCGAGATCACCGGCTCACCGGCGGCGGCCCGCTTGATGGCCTGCACCAGGTAATCGGCTTCGATGTTCTTGAGCAGATAACCGGCCGCGCCATTGTGCAGTGCCGTGCTGAGGTCCTCTGCTTCTTCTGACACCGACAGCATCAGCACAGCCGTCTCAGGCAAATCCTCCACGATCAACTGCATCGCCTCCAGGCCCGACAGGCCGGGCATGTTCAGGTCCATCAGGACCACGTGGGGACGCAGCTGACGGGCGCGCTTGACGCCATCGAGGCCATCGACGGCCTCGCCCACGACCTCGAATTCAGGATGGCGTTGCAGCAGGAGGCGCACGCCGCTGCGAAAGAGGGTATGGTCATCGACCAGGAGAATACGGATGCTCATGCGGCGACTGCTCCATTGAAAATTCGATACTGCGTTCAGGCGACCAGCCGTTCCTCCCGCATCAGCCTGACGGTAATGCGGGTGCCGGTGCCGGGCTGGCTGGCGATGTCCAGATGCGCGCCCAGCCGTTCGGCGCGCTCCTGCATGATGCGCAGGCCCACGTGTTCGCTGCCCTTGGTGCGCGCCTGGTCGAGCTGGAAGCCGTGGCCGTCGTCGCTGACCGTGAGGCAGAAGTCGCTGCCATTGTCGACCTCGATCCTGGCCCGACTGGCCTGGGCATGCTTGCGGATGTTGGAGAGGGCTTCCTGCAGGATGAACAGCACCTGCAATTGCTGTTCCGGCGCCAGCGGCGGTCCGTCTCCGGCGATCTCGATGTGAGCCTCCAAGCCGCTCTGGCGCTGCAGTTTTTCGACCGCCTTGCGCATCTCGGATTCGAGGTCGCTGCCCTGCAGACGGCTGCGGAAGTTCAGCAGCAGCTCGCGCACGTCTTCGTAGTTTTCCTGCACCCCGGCGCGCAGCAGGGGCGCGATGTCACGGATTTCACCCAGGTTTTCGCGGGCCAGCGAATCTTCCAGCATCTGCACCTGCAGGTTCAGGAAGTTCAGGCCCTGGGCGATGCTGTCGTGCAGCCCTTGCGCCATCAGGTTGCGCTCGTGGGAGACCGCGAATTCCTTTTCGCGCGCAATCAGACGCTGGTTCTCGATGGCCGAGCCCAGGTGCCGGCCCAGGGTTTCCAGCAGTCGGCGTTCTTCTTCGCTGACCTGGCGTTCGCGCGAGAAATGCAGCGAGAAGCTGCCGACGACCTGTTCGCGCACCTGGATCTGGAAGATGCCCAGCGATACCGCGCCTTCTTCCTGGCAGCGATAGCGGCGCTGCTGGTCCAGTTCGCGGAAATCGCGCACCAGGATGATGCCCTGCGAGGTCGCGGTGCCACAGAGGCAATCACCGACTTTGAGGCAGCGCTCTTCATCGATGATGCGTTCGGAAATGCCTTCGTGCACCGCGATATACAGGTTGCCGCGTTCATCGAGGATGCGCACCGTGCCGCCATCGGCCTGGAGGCGCTGCATGATGCGGCGCAGGAACCCGCTGCACAGCGCCTCGATGGCATGTGCCCCGGAAAGGAAGTCGGTGATTTCATAGAGCGTGCCGACTTCTTCATTCTGCTCGCGCAAGCGTGCGGTTTTATCGGCGACCCGTTCTTCCAGGGTGCGATGCACTCCCTGCACGTGGTCGGCCATCTGGTTGAAGCCTTGCGCCAGTTGACCGAACTCATCTTCACTGTCGATGGCCAGCCGCACGTCCAGGTCGTTTTGCGACATGCGCGCAATCCCCGCCTGCAAGCGCCGCACCGGACCGACGATCCACAGGTAGAGCAGGTAAAGCACGGCGATGCTGGCGGCCAGCGCCAGGAAGATCAGTGCCGTCTGGCACAGCCGCAGCCAGGTGGTCTTGCCGGTCAGGTCTGCTTCCACCAGGGCCACCAGCAGGTTGATCTCGCCTACGAAATCGGGCAGTTCCTGCAGGTACTGCGCCAGCGCCTGCTGGCGTTGCTGGCGATCGTCCGCCTGCAACACATCCCTGGCATGGACCTGCATATGCTGCTGCCACTGGCCTTGTACCTGCAGCAATTGCTCATGGATGGGTCCGCGCGGCGGAACGAAGCTGGGCTGTCCGGCTTGCCCGGTCTGCAGTACTTCCAGGATCTGGCTGAAGCGCTCGATCTCGTGCAGCACGGTGTTGCGCGCCTGCTGGTGTTCCAGCGCCAGACCTAGCTGGTAGGAGCGCATGCGCAGGCTACCGGCTTCGTTGATGACGGTGCCGCCTCCTTCCAGTTGCCAGGACAGCAGCAGGGTATAGCCGATGGCCGTCATGGTCAGGCCCAGGCCGACCAGGGTCATCAGCAGGATGCGGAAGGTCAGCCGCTTGTGGGGCGGCAAGGGCAGCAGTGGGGCGGTGAGAGAGGGCATGACGGTTCCGGGCGGCGCGCAAGCAGGCAGTCTATGCCTTCGCGAGGTGAAAATCATGGGGGTGAAGTCAACTTTCCTTCACTTATCCCATGCTTGTTCTGCGGTGTCGCTGCAACGCGTTATCCCCCCGTTTGGGACATGAAGCGGATGATCTTGCGCGGCTGTTCCTGAAATTCATGGCGTTCCGGCTTCAGTTCGATGGCCAGGCGGATGGCCTCTTCCAGGCCCGCATCATCGATGCCGGCGCGCAGTAAAGGACCTAGCTCGACCTTCGCCTCCTGGCCCAGGCACAGATAAAGCGTGCCATCCACCGACAGGCGCACGCGGTTGCAGGTAGCGCAGAAATGCTGGCTGATGGGCGAGATAAAACCGATGGTCCCGCCCCCATCGCTACGCTGCCAGTAGCGCGCCGGTCCGCCGCCCAGCTCGGCGGCCAGCGGCTGCAAGCCAAAGCGCGCGACCAGTTGCTCGCGGATCGGGCCGATGTCGACGGTGCCGCTGTGGCGGCCGGTCTCGCCCATGGGCATGGCTTCGATCAGGCGCAGGATGAACCCCTGGTCGAAGCAGAACTCGGCCATGCGCGGGATTTCATCTTCATTGACCCCGCGCAGCACCACCATGTTGACCTTGATGGGCGCGAAACCCGCCGCCTTGGCCGCAGCCAGCCCGGCCATGACGCTTTCCAGGCTGTCGCGCCCGGTGATGCGGGTGACGCAGGCGCGCTCCAGGCTGTCCAGGCTGACGTTGATGCGCGTCACGCCCGCCGCCCGCAAGGCCACAGCGTGCTTGTGCATCTGCGTGGCATTGGTGGACAAGGACAATTCCTCCACGCCCGGCAGTGCCGACAGTTGCGCAGCCAGGACCGGCAGGTGGCGCCGTAACAGCGGCTCGCCACCGGTCAGCCGCACGCGGCCCACGCCCAGGCGGGCGAAGGCAGCGATGACGCGGCTGATCTCGTCGAAGCCGAGCCAGTTGGCCGGCTCCTCGAAGCCGTTAAATCCCTTGGGCATGCAGTAGCTGCAACGCAGGTCGCAGCGATCGGTGACCGACAGCCGTACATAGCTGATGCGGCGGCCGAAGCGGTCCTGCAGGACCGGGCGATCGGCGGGTATAGAGGGGAAGGGCATGATGGTTCAGCCAGTCAGTGTCATTGCACCAGCGGCGTGCCGGCGCCCGGCAGGTCGATGCCGGAGATGCGGGCGCGGCCGACCAGCAATTGCAGGTACTGGCGCACGGCGCGGTCGAAGCTGGCGCGCTGCAGGGCCCGGGCGATGTTCTCGCGCACGGCCTCGAAGGGCAACGCCTCGCCGTCTGACTTGCGGCCGAGCTGGACGATGTGCAGGCCGAAGCGACTTTCCACCAGGCGCGGCAGGATGCTGCCGGCCTGAGCGGAAAAGACGGCCTTTTCGAATTCAGGTACGCAGGTGCCGCGCGTGATCTGGCCCAGGCTGCCGCCGTGGGCGCCGGAAGGACAATTGGAATTTGCGGCAGCCAGTGCCGCGAAGCGCTGCGGTTGCGCCAGCAGCTCGGCCAGGACCGATTCGGCATGCAGGCGCAGCGCTGCCAGGTCTACCCCTTCCGTGACCTGGAAGAGGATATGGCTGACCTCGGCCAGTGCGCCCACAGTGAAGCGTTCCGGTGCGGCCTGGTAGTGGCGCCGACATTCTTCCTCGTCCGGCACCGGTGCATGGACTTCGTGTTGCAGCAGGGCTTCGATGCGGACGTCTTCGTCGGCTTCTGCGAGGTCCAGTTGCTGCGCCTGTTCCAGCAGCAGTCGGCGCAGCACCACGGTGGTCATGGCGGCTTGCAGATCCGGTGCCTGCTCATCGCGGGCGGCCAGTTCCTGTGCCATCTCGGCGTCGCTCAGTTCGTAGTCGTTGACGATCACGGGCATGGTGATTCTCCTCGTTCAGCGCGGACGCACCAGTTGCCAGGCGCGGCTCAGATAGGTGACCGAAGCAAAGCCGCTCCAGACGTGCACCAGTCGAGTGAAGGGGAAGATCACGAAGAGCGTCAATCCCATGAAGAGGTGCAGCTTGAACAGCAGCGGTGCGCCCTCGATGAAGCTGGCAGCGTCGCCGCGCAGCGTGATGATGTGCTGGGCCCAGGTCATCAGCAGCACCATCATGTGACCATCGCGATGCTGGGCCGATTCGGCGATGGTGGACAAGCCCAGCCCCAGCGTAACCAGCAGCCACAGCAGCAGGAGCTTGTCGGACGGGCGGGTGACGGCGGCGATGCGCGCATCGGTCCAGCGGCGATGGATCAGGATCAGCAAGCCCAGCAGGCAGAGCGTGCCGAATACGCCACCGGCGCCCATGGCCACCGCTTGCTTGAAGCTGTGCGTCACGCCGATGGCATCCCACACCGCCACCGGAGTGAGCAAGCCCACCAGGTGACCAAAGAACAGCCCCAGCACGCCCACATGGAACAGGATGTTGCCCAGCCGCAGACGACCGGCGTGCAGCAGTTGCGAAGAGTCGCTCTTCCAGGTGTACTGCTCGCGCTCGAAGCGCACCAGGCTGCCCAGCAGGAATACGGCCAGCGCGATGTAGGGATAGATCCCGTAGAGGAATTGATGCAGGTAATTCATGATGATCTCCCGATTCAGGCGAATGGATGGGCTGGGCTCAGTGACCGGCCTGGCGGGCCGGCGGTCGGGGATGGAAGTGCAGTGGCTGCACGCCGCCGATTGCCGGCTTGAGCAGCGGTTCCACGCCATCGGCACCGGGACCGAAGACTTCCATGGCTTCATCCATGTCGCGCACGGGCGGCTCGTCCTGTTCGCGTGGTTCGACTTCGGTCAGCGTGGTCAGCAGCAGGAACAGGCTGGCGTAGGGACTGTCCCGCTTCTGTAGCCGCATGCCGATGGCGGCCAGCACGTGGATGGCTTCACCCAGCAGGTTCTCGGCCGTGGTCGGTTCCAGCAGGCTCAGGAATTCCAGGAACAGCGGCACGTAGTCGGGCAGCTCGGTCTCGGCCGGCTCCACGCCATGGGCGCGGTATTGGTCCAGCAGATCGACCATGGCCTGGCCACGGTCGCGGCTTTCGCCGTGGACGTGCTCGAACAGGTGCAGCGAGAGCGCATGGCTGCGGTCGAAGGTATCGACATACGCCTCCTGCAAGTCGATCAGGGGCGTGCCGGCCAGATGATCCAGCAGCGGCTGCAAGACGCTCCGGTGGGCCGGTTCGGCTTGCAGTGCTGCGCCGATCTCGGGCAGGGCCGCGATCAGGTCCGGTTGCGGATAGCTCATCAGCGCCGAGACGATGCGGTAGAGCGGCACGGCCTGGGCGCAAGGGTGAAGGTCGTTGGGCATGGTGTGGTCTCCGTTCATTCGGTGAGGGCGGTCTTCTTGCGCGACTTGGGCATGTCCACGAAGATCACGCTGCCTTGCGGCTTCTTGCCGAACAGGCTGCCCTCAGAGACACCGCCCGAGCAGCCGTTGCCGAAGGTGAAGCCGCAACTGCCCTTGTCGTTGAAGCTGTCTTCCACCATTTCCTTGTGCGAGGACGGCACCACGAAGCGGTCTTCATAGTTGGCGATGGCCAGGGTCTGGTACATGTCCTCGACCTCGGCCGGCGTCAAGCCGACCTGCTGCAGCACGGCGTCATCTTGCTGGCCGTGCACGGTCTCGGCGCGCTTGTAGGCGCGCATGGCCAACAGGCGTTCGAGGGCGCTCAGGATGGGCGCTTCCTTGCCGGCGGTCAGCAGGTTGGCCAGGTAGCGCACCGGGATGCGCAGCGACTTCACATCGGGGATGATGCCGGTCATGCCCATGTGGCCGGCCTCGGCGGCCTTCTGGATGGGCGACAGCGGCGGTATGTACCAGACCATCGGCAGGGTGCGGTATTCCGGGTGCAGCGGGAAGGCGATCTTCCATTGCATCGCCATCTTGTACACCGGCGATCTGCGGGCCGACTCCAGCCAGCTCTCGGCAATCCCCTGGCGGCGCGCCTCGGCAATCACGGCCGGGTCGTGCGGATCGAGGAAGCAGTCCAGTTGCGCCTGGTACAGGTCCTGTTCATCGGCCACCGAGGCAGCCGCTTCGATCTTGTCGGCGTCATAGAGCAGCACGCCAAGGTAGCGGATACGGCCCACGCAGGTTTCCGAGCACACGGTCGGTTGGCCGGCTTCGATGCGCGGATAGCAGAAGGTGCATTTCTCGGCCTTGCCGGAGCTCCAGTTGTAATAAATCTTCTTGTAGGGGCAACCGGAAATGCACATACGCCACCCGCGGCACTTGTCCTGGTCCACCAGCACGATGCCGTCATCCTCGCGCTTGTAGATCGAGCCCGAGGGGCAAGAGGCCACGCAGGCCGGGTTCAGGCAGTGTTCGCACAGGCGCGGCAGGTACATCATGAAGGTCGATTCGAAAGTGCTGTGCATTTCCTTCTGCACGCCCTCGAAGAGCGCATCCTTGCTGCGCGCGCTGAATTCGCCACCGAGGTCGTCTTCCCAGTTGGGGCCCCAGGTGATCTTGTCCATCTTCTTGCCGGTCAGTACCGACACCGGTCGCGCCGTCGGCGGAGTGGCCATCAGCGGGGCTTTTTGCAGGTGGTCGTAGTCGTAGGTGAAGGGCTCGTAGTAATCGTCGATGGACGGCAGGTTGGGATTGGCGAACAGATTGGCCAGGATGCGCAGCCGGCCACCTTGTTTCGGTTCGAGCTTGCCGCTGGCGTTGCGCAGCCAGCCGCCGTTCCACTTCTTCTGGTTTTCCCATTCCTTTGGATAACCGATGCCGGGCTTGGTCTCGACGTTGTTGAACCAGGCGTATTCCACGCCATCGCGGCTGGTCCAGACGTTCTTGCAGGTCACCGAGCAGGTGTGGCAACCGATGCACTTGTCCAGGTTGAGCACCATGCCCACTTGTGCGCGAATTCTCATGATGCAGTCCTTTCTTGCTTGTCGCCATCCAGCCAGTCCACCTTGCTCATCTTGCGCAGGACGATGAATTCATCGCGGTTGCTGCCGACCGTGCCGTAGTAATTGAAGCCATACGACAGCTGCGCATAGCCACCGATCATGTGGGTGGGCTTGAGCACTGCCCGCGTGACCGAGTTGTGGATGCCGCCGCGCTTGCCGCTCAATTCTGCACCGGGGGTATTCACGATCTTTTCCTGGGCGTGATACATCAGGCACATGCCGCCCGGGATACGCTGGCTCACCACCACGCGCGCGCTCAGCGTGCCGTTGCTGTTGAAGACTTCCACCCAGTCGTTGTCCACCAGGCCGGCCGTACGGGCGTCGTCTTCGGAGATCCACACGTGCGGCCCGCCGCGGCTCAAGGTGAGCATGCGCAGGTTGTCCGAATAGGTGGAGTGGATGCCCCACTTCTGGTGTGGCGTGAGGAAGTTGAGCACGATTTCCTTTTCGCCATTGGGCTGTCGGTTGAGCATCGGCGCTACCGTCTTGGTATCGACGGCCGGTTTGTAGACGCACAGGCCTTCGCCGAAATCCAGCATCCAGCGGTGATCCTGGTAGAACTGCTGGCGACCGGTGAGGGTGCGCCAGGGGATCAGTTCATGCACGTTGGTATAGCCGGCGTTGTAGCTCACTTCTTCCGATTCCAGGCCGGACCAGGTGGGCGCCGAGATGATCTTGCGCGGCTGCGCCTGCACGTCGCGGAAACGGATTTTGTCGTGTTCACGCCCCTGCGCCAGGTGGGTGTGGTCGCGCCCGGTGATCTTGCCCAGCGCTTCCCATGCCTTGACGGCGACGTGGCCATTGGTTTCCGGCGCGAAGGAGAGAATCATCTCGCAGGCGTCGATGGCACTGTCCAGGCGTGGTCGGCCCTGGCTCACGCCAGGTTCGGTCACGCGCTTGTTCAGGGCAGCCAGTTCACCCACTTCATGGCCGGTCTGCCAGTTGATGCCCTTGCCGCCGTTGCCCAGCTTGTCCAGCAGTGGGCCGACCGAGGTGAACTTCTTGTAGATGTCCTTGTAGTTGCGTTCCACCACCACGAAGTTGGGGGCGGTCTTGCCGGGGATGAGGTCGCACTCGCCTTTTTTCCAGTCCTTCGGCTCGAAGGGCTGGCCCAGTTCACCCGGGGTATCGTGCATCAGCGGTTGCAGCACGATGTCGCTGCGGGTGCCCAGATACTCGCCACCGATCTCGCTGAATTTTTTGGCGATGCCCTTGTAGATCTCCCAGTCGGTCTTGCTTTCCCATAGCGGCTGCACGGCTTCGGACAACGGATGGATGAAGGGATGCATGTCGGAGGTGTTCAGGTCATCCTTTTCATACCAAGTGGCAGTGGGCAGCACGATGTCGGCGTACAGGCAGGTGGTGCTCATGCGGAAGTCCAGCGTCACCAGCAGGTCCAGCTTGCCTTCGGCGGCTTGCGCGCGGTACTTGACCTCGCTGGGCTTGATGGCTTCGTCGGGATCGTCGAACAGGGCGTTCTGGGTACCCAGCAGGTACTTGAGGAAATACTCGTGACCCTTGCCGGAACTGCCCAGGATGTTGGAGCGCCAGACGAACATGTTGCGTGGGAAGTTCTTCGGATTGTCGGGGTCGTCGCAGCTCATGTTGACGGTGCCCGACTTGAGCGCTTCCTTGAGGTAATCCTGCGGCGTCTGGCCCTTCGCGCGGGCGCTGTCGCAGATGTCCAGCGGATTGGTTTCCAGTTGCGGGGCCGAGGGCAGCCAGCCCATGCGTTCGGAGCGGGCGTTCATGTCGATCATGCTCAGGGAAGACAGCTTGTCCTGGTCCGTCGTGGGCGCAACGATCTCATTGATACCCAACTTTTCATGGCGCCACTGGCTGGTATGGGCATAGAAGAAGCTGGTGCCATTCATCTGGCGCGGCGGGCGCACCCAGTCGGTGGCGAAGGCCAGCGGTGCCCAGCCGAATTGCGGACGCAGCTTTTCCTGCCCGACGTAGTGCGCCCAGCCGCCACCGGACTTGCCGATGCAGCCGCACATCATCAGCAGGTTGATGATGCCGCGATAGATCATGTCGTTGTGGTACCAGTGGTTCAGCGCCGCGCCGACGATGACCATGCTCTTGCCTTGCGTGTCGTGGGCATTCTGCGCAAATTCGCGCGCCACCTGGATCACCAGTTCGCGTTTGACGCCGGTGTGCTTTTCCTGCCAGGCCGGGGTGTAGGGCACATCGTCGTCATAGCTGTGGGCGATCTCTCCCCCCAGGCCTTGGTCGACGCCGTAGTTGGCCATCATCAGGTCATGCACGGTCGCCACCAGCGCGGTGCTGCCATTGGCCAGGCGCACGTGGCGCACCGGTACCTGGCGCAGTGCCAGCGGCTGGGCATCGTCGCCGCCGAAATAGTTGAAGGCGACCGTGACCACCTCATCATGCTGCGCCACCAGCGAGAGCAGCGGATCGATCTCGCGGCCCGAATGGCCATCGCGGCTTTCCAGGTTCCAGCGGCCCACTTTGGCGCCATCATTGACCAGGCCTTCGCCCCAGCGGTAGCCGATGGAGCCGTTGGGGGCGACAATCTCTCCAGTGGCTGCATCGATGGCCAGCGACTTCCAGTCGGCATTGTTGGCTTCTTCGAGCTGCCCCGGCAATTGCGAAGCGCGCAGCAGGTGGTCCGGCAGGTAGTGGCCGTCACGCTGTACCAGCCGCACCAGCATGGGCATGTCGGTGTATTGCTTGACGTAGGAACGGAAGTAGGCCGAGTGCTCGGCCTGGTGGAATTCCGTGAGCACTACATGGCCCATGGCCATGGCCAGGGCGGCGTCGGTACCTTGCTTGGGCGCCAGCCAGATGTCGCCGAACTTGACCATCTCGCCGAAGTCCGAGGACACCGCCACCGTCTTGGTCCCCTTGTAGCGCACCTCGGTATAGAAGTGGGCATCGGGCGTGCGGGTTTGCGGTACGTTGGAACCCCATACCATCAGGTAGGTGGAGTTGTACCAGTCGGCCGATTCCGGCACGTCGGTCTGTTCGCCCCAAATCTGCGGGCTGGCCGGCGGCAGGTCGCAGTACCAGTCGTAGAAGGACAGCGGCACGCCCCCGATCAGGCTGAGGTAACGCGCACCGGCCGCATAGGACACCATCGACATGGCCGGGATGGGCGAGAAGCCGATCACCCGGTCCGGACCATATTGCTTGATGGTATAGGCATTGGCGGCGGCGATGATTTCGTTGGCAGTATCCCAGTCGGCGCGCACGAAACCGCCCAGGCCGCGTATCGACTTGTAGCTGGCGGCCTTGGCGGCGTCGCTGGTGATGGCCGCCCAGGCCTCGACCGGGTCCAGGGTGCGGCGCGCTTCCTGCCACAGCTGCATCAGGCGCCCACGGATCATCGGGTATTTCACGCGTTGTGCCGAATAGACGTACCAGCTGTAGGATGCGCCGCGCGGACAGCCGCGCGGTTCATGGTTGGGCAGGTCGGGGCGGGTGCGCGGATAGTCGGTCTGCTGGGTTTCCCAGGTGATCAGGCCGTTCTTGACGTAGACCTTCCAGGAGCAGGAGCCGGTGCAGTTGACCCCGTGCGTGGAGCGCACCACCTTGTCATGCTGCCAGCGGCTGCGGTAGGCGTTTTCCCATTGGCGGTCTTCGTTGACCACCGCGCCATGTCCATCGGCGAAGGTCGACTTCACTCGTGACATGAACTTCAATCGGTCCAGAAAATGACTCATCGTGAATCCTCGGTTGCGTGGGTGAGCATCCCACCTGCGTTGACTGTAGGAAAGTGTAGGCAAGCCGCGCCGCTGCGCCTATTGGCCAGCTTGTGTGCCTGCCTCCTGCAGGCGGACTAGGCCCGACTAGTTCGAAAGAACTAGGGCCTGTTCACATTCAATCTGTGAGATGCGTTGCCCCCAGAAGGCGGGGTGGCAAGGCGCGCGTCAGGGCTGGTGGTGGTGCCACCAGCCCTGACGTG